>JAISGL010000348.1 GCA_031263125.1 Opitutaceae bacterium
CAAACGTGTGGACGTTCACGCCCTCGCGTTTCGCGAAGGCTTTTTGTGTCAGGCCGCCCGCTTCAAAGCGCGCGAGCAGTTCCCCGCGCCGCTGCGCGTCCATTATGCGCCGGCCTCGCGTCTCGCGCCGGCTTTTGTCCCCCACCACTTCCGTGCTGATTGTTTCCATCCGCTCAGCTTACCCGCAAATCTCCCCGCCGGCTACGAGGTGCTCGCGCGGTCACTTACGGAACATTCATCAGTGAACCAACTCACTGCCGTACTGGAATTCCTCGCGAGGCGAGATAGCTTTTTACTTGGGGCACGCTCAGTGTGCCGAAATGGAACAGGCTCGCCGCGAGCACGGCGTTGGCGCGGCCTTCGATTACCACGTCGGCAAAGTGTTCGGGGGTTCCCGCACCACCACTGGCGATCACGGGCACCGTCACGGCATCGCTCACGGCACGGGTGAGCGCACAGTCGTAGCCGTTCTGCATGCCGTCGCAATCCATGCTGGTAAGCAGAATCTCGCCCGCGCCCAGCGAAACCGCCTGGCGCGCCCAGGACACCGCATTCAATTCGGTCGGATTGCGTCCGCCGTGCGTGTAGACGCGCCATGTCCTGCCGTCGGGTTCGCGTTTCGCGTCAATCGCGACGACGATGCACTGATTGCCGAAGCGGCCCGACGCGTCCGCGATCAATTGCGGATTTTTCAGCGCGGCGGTGTTGAGCGAAACTTTGTCCGCGCCGGCCTTGAGCATGCGTTCGATGTCATCGACCGTGCGCAGCCCGCCGCCAACGGTGAGCGGCATGAAACATTTTTCCGCTGTGCGCGCCACGACATCGTGCATGATGTTGCGCTCCTCGTGCGAGGCGGTGATGTCGAGAAACACGAGTTCGTCGGCGCCTTGCGCGTCATAGGCTTTGGCGCACTCGACCGGATCGCCGGCATCGCGCAGCTGCTCGAATTGCACGCCTTTTACGACGCGGCCGTTTTTAACGTCCAGACAAGGTATCACCCGGGTTGAGAGCATGTGTCTTGATTTTTTGAATTAGGATTTTCGCACGGTGGGGAATGAAGAATCGCTGATGTCACGCGGCAGCGTCTGGGAGCGCGCCCAAGCACTGCCGCGCAATATCACTTAACATCTGATATTACGCACTGATGTTACGCAGCAGCCAGTTTTTGGCAGGGCGGTCTCGCCGAGACCGCCGGGAACCACGAGCGACGAACGCGGCGGTCTCGGCGAGACCGTCCTACCAAAAAACGCTCTCCGCGTAACATCAGTTACGCAGCCCGCAGGGCCTGACCTTGTGTCAGGCCGCGCACACGTGGGAAGCCACATTGGTAATTTGCGGCCTGAAACAAGGTCAGGCACTACGAAATCCTGCCGTTCGCCTGACATCACTTAATATAATGATAAAAGCTCCGCGTGTTATTCTTCTATGCGGATGATGTCCGGCTCGAAGTTCACAATGAGGCGGTAGACGTTGCCCGGGCGCATGATCAGGGGGTGGTCGCGTTCGAGGTGTTGCAGATAGTGAATCTTGCCGTAGTTGGTGCAGTAATTCGGGTCGTGGCTGACGACTTCCGTTTCATCCCAGACGGCTTGGAAATCGTCCTTCTGCACCGTGCAGCGATGCGCCTGTTCGCCGAGGGCGAGCGAGCCGGCCACGCGGTATTTCGAGTGCGGGGCGGCAATGGCGAGCATGTAACGGAATTTCGTGAGCGTGATTTGCTGCTTCACCGTGTAGGCGTATTCGCAGGAGATGTTTCGTCCGGCGAAGGTCCACTGCACTTTCACCGAGCCGAGGTTTTTGGTGAGTTCCTCGTCCTTGGTGATGAGTTCGGGTTGCTCGTAGCGGAAGTAGAAGCTGTTGCGCGGGCCGAGTCCGGTGACGCAATTTTTGCCGTAGTAGGCGGGGATCGTCACGGAGTCGCCGAAGGTGAGTTCGGGAAGCATGATCGGCGCGTAAACATTGCACGGCCAGTCGAACACGCCGGGGCAATGCGGGAAGGGCAGCGTGTCGGCGGTCGCTTTTCCACCGGAACTCACGAGCGGGATTTGCGCGTGCAGGCCGCTTTCGGGGTCGCGGTAGAGGAAGAGGCCCTGTTCCTTGCGATTCGATTTGTCGAAGATGACGAAGCGTCCGGTCGGGGTGGTGCGCGGGGTCTCGGCCTTGAGCGGGGCGGACGGCATTTGCACGGTTTTCGCGAGTCGCGACCATTGGCAGAGGAAACGGGCGGCGTCGAAATTGGCGATGCGCGTGGTGTGGTGCGAGTTGGCCGTGCGCTCGGTGTCGCGCATGTCGAGGAAGCCTTGCTCCTGGTCGAGATAAGTCTGATAGAAGAAGAGGAAGAGGCGGCGGAGGAGGTCGAAATATTTTTGTTTTTGGTCCTCGGCGATCCAGCCGTCGCGCAGGCCCTGGAGAATGAGGCTGATGCAGTGCATCTGGCCGTAGGCGCCGGAGTAGCGGCCAAAGGCCCAGCCGAGTCCGTCGGAGCGCACGAGGTCGGGCATCATTTTGATGTATTTTCCGGCGTAGGTGCGGAGGGTGGGGAGTTTGCGGTCGCGCACGCCGGAGTTGGCGTGGAGCTGGAGCGCGGAGCGGATGAACACGTAGGTCATCACGCCGTAGAGGGAGAAATTGCCGCCGATGCCGGGGGCGGCGTCGTCGAAGAAGCCGGTCGAGCTGGTGGCGTTGATGCGCTCGACCATGCGTTCGATGAGGCGCGATGTTTCGTCTTTTTTGGAGAGGCCGAAGGAGAAGCGGGCGACGGCCTTGGCGACGTTGAATGCCTGCCAGTGGTTGTCGTAGTCGGAGCGGTGGAGGAGTTGTTTGTCGATGCGGAGGCGGGTTTCGTCGACGAGGCGTTCCCAGACGAGGTTGCGTTCCTTGGAGGGGCCGTAGCAGAGGAGGCCGAGCGAGGCGTAGGCGAGGCCGTTTTCGGCGGCGGGTTCGGTGAACATTTG
The DNA here is from genome assembly GCA_031263125.1 of Opitutaceae bacterium. Lineage (GTDB taxonomy): Bacteria > Verrucomicrobiota > Verrucomicrobiia > Opitutales > Opitutaceae > Ereboglobus. The sequence continues at coordinate 2,955 of JAISGL010000348.1, forward strand.
CGCGGTGATGCAGCGCGCGGTGAGGTCGACGAGGTCGACGTTCTTGAGCGTGGTGGCGCCGGTGGCGCGAAAATATTCGCCAAGTGCGAGCGCGGCGTGGCCGGGTTCGTCGGGGCGGGGCGCCTCGCCTTCGACCGGGGAGATGGTGCCGGCGGGCTGAATTGCGGACAGATTGTGGGCCAGCATTGTGCGGGCCATTTCGAGACATTGCTCGGAGAAACTATGCATGAAGGTGTTTTGCTGTAATCTGCCGGCACACCACGCGCGCGACAGGGAAGTGGTAATGTTTGCCAGTGTTTTGGACGCGTGTGCAAGCGGTAATTTCTCCAGAAGGGGAAAATTGTGCATAATTGTGCATTTCGGGCATTTTTTGCCTGTAAAAAAGGGGAGGGGCGGCTCGCAAGCCCAACGGAGGGGACGAAAGTGGAGGGCGTGAGGGAGGGAGGAAATGCGGGATTAGAGAGGGAGTGAGGGAGGGAGTGAGTGAGGGAATGAGGGAGGCGAAAAGAGGGAGTGAGGGTGGGCGGGAGTGAGGGATGACAAGCACGGAGTGGCGCCGATCGGGAGGGCGGCGTTCGGGAGGGCGGCGTTCACAAGTGAATCGCAGTTTCGGGCGATCGCAGTCTGTTTTTGACGAACGCCGGAAATCTGTTCATTGTGCGCCTTTTATTTTTAAACACGTCGATTATTGGCTTCCATGAAACCGGTGAAACTTCCCGCCTTTGAGCATTTCCTGCACGAGATGATTCCTCTCGCGAAGGCCATGGGCGTGGGTGTGGACGTGAGCGATGAAAACGCACTCGTGCTCCGCGCGCCGAAGGAGCAGAACAAAAACTCCCTCAACACCGCGTTCGGCGGCAGCCTCGTGTCGCTCGCCACGCTCGCGGGTTACGGCGTCGTGTGGGAATTGATGCGCAGCGAAAAGCCCGCCGGCGAAAACGGCGCGGGCGAAAAAGCGCAGTGGCACATCGTCGTGAAGGAAAGCAAGGCCGCATACCGCCGTCCCGTGATAGGCGACCTCATCGCGATTTGCGAGCGTCCGGCGCAAGCCGCCATCGCCGAGTTCAAGGACGGGCTTGCCCGCTACGGCAAAGCCAAGCTCAAGGTGCGCGCCCGCGTCGTCGAGGACGGCCAGACCGCCGTCGATTTCCAGGCGGCCTACGTGGTGTCGAAGTGAACAGGCGGGATGCTTCGGCGTTTTTAATGCGAGGAAGCCGTGAACAGCGGCAGGGGTACTGTAGTGTAGTTTAGTGTAGTGTAGTGACTGTACTGTAGTGACTGGCAGAGGCGAAGTTTTCGGGTGCGCCGGGACTGTGAACGGCACATTCAGAGAGAGAGTTCGATCTGCCTTATAATGCCTTACAATGCCGTCACCGTGAATTTTTCGAAGGCGACATGGCGGAGGGCGCCGTTGCCGCCGGCAGGATCGGCGGAGCCGGCGGGGCTGGCGGCGAAGAGGCCGACTTTGCCACCGACCCATTTGCTCGAGGTGGCGTGAAAAACGTCGCCAAGTTGCGTGTAGGTTTTGCCTGCATCGGCACTGTAACTGAAACGGCATTCGCGTCCGTTGCAGACACTCACGCGGAGGTGCAGCCTCGCAACGGGCGCGGCAAGCGCGACGACGGGGCGCTCCTTGTTTTCGTCCTGCGCCTTGTGGCAGGTCACGAGGTTGAGGCGCGGCGTGCCGCCGTCGTTCACGAGGCCGAGCCACGCGTAGTCGTAACCGAACACCATCAGGCCGGCGTGGTCGCCGGGGCGGGTTTGCGAGAGCGGAAAATCAATCACGACGCCGGCGCAAAAATCCGTGGACGGGAATTTTTGCATGAGCAGGTTCGGCGTCATCCAATGCGAACCGGCGGCGGGCATCGGCATGCAGGCGAGGTGCAGTGTTTTTTTGGATATGTCGATGCGCGCCCATTCGGGGCGCGGGTTGGCCTGCCATTGCCATTGGAGGCCGGGGGCGGGCGCGGAAAAATCGTCGGTGGTCGCGGGCGCGGCGGGCGGTTGCTTTGGCGCGGCGGGTTTTGGGTGAACAAGCACGGGGTGGCCGACCGTGCCGTTGCTGCCGGCGGCGACGGCGGCGGTGCCCATGAGCGGCCAGTCGTTTTCCCAGCGCATGGGTTGCAGGTGTACGACGCGGCCCATCGCGGGGATTTCCTGGAAGTGCATGAACCAGTGCGCGCCCGGGGGCGTGTCGACCCACGCGCCTTGGTGCGGGCCGTTGACGGGTGTCGGGCCTTGTTCGAGGACGATGCGGTTTTCGTAGGGGCCGGTGATTTTGCGCGAGCGAAACACGGCTTGGTAGCCGGTGGCGACGCCGCCCGCGGGGGCGAAGATGTAATACCAGCCGGCGCGTTTGTAGAACTTCGGGCCTTCGATGGTGCGCCAGCCTTCCATTTTGTTGCCGTCGATGACGACTTCGCCCTGGCCGTCGATGCGCGTGCCGTCGGCGGTGAGGCGGTGGAGCGTGAGGAGGTTGCAGATGCCGGAGCGGCTTTTGGCCCAGCCGTGGATGAGCCACACGGAGCCGTCGTCGTCCCAGAGCGGGCATGGGTCGATGAGTCCTTTGCCGGATTTCACGCAGACGGGGTCGCTCCATTTGCCGCGCGGGTCGTCGGCGGTGATGACATAGATGCCGAAATCGGGGTCGGGATAATAGATCCAGAATTTGCCCGCGTGGTGGCGGATCGAGGGCGCCCAGACGCCCTGGCCGTGGCGGACGCTTGAATAGTAGTCGTGCGGGACAAGCGCGGGGAGCGCGTGGTTGACCAGCGTCCAGTTGACGAGATCGCGCGAGTGCAAAATCGGCAGCGCGGGCACGTGGCAGAAGCTCGACGCGGTCATCCAATAATCGTCGCCGACGCGCACGGCGTCGGGGTCGGAGTAGTCGGCGTTGAGAATCGGATTTTTGTAGGCGCCGTTGTTGAGGTCTGGTTGCCAGGGAGACATGTGAGGATTTTTGGATTTTGGATTGCGGATTTTGGATTGGAAAACACTCCGGCATGCGGACGGTCAGGCGTTGTCGGGAGACTGGGGGATGCGGGGGACGAGGAGGTGGATGGCGATGAGCGAGAGCACGTACATGGACGAGGCCCACGCAAAAACATACACGTAGCTGCCCGTTGTTTGCAGAATCCAGCCGGTCGCCTTTGAGACGACGCCGCCCGTGAAATACGTGACGAAGCCGCCGAGGCCGACGACACTGCTGATGGCTTTTCGCGGCATGGTGTCGGAGACAAAACTGAACAGGTTCGCCGACCAGCCTTGGTGCGCGGAACCCGCGATGCCGACGATGAGCACGGCCAGCCAGACGTGGCTCGCGAAGGGCGCGAAATAGATGGGCACCACCGAGAGCGCGCAGATGAGCAGCGCGATTTTGCGCGCGGCGTTGATCGTCCAGCCGCGGTTGAGCAGTTTGCCCGCGAGCCATCCGAAAAAGACCCCGCCGATGGCGGCCAGAAAATAAAAAACGCCCGTCCACACACCGGATTCGAAGAGCCGGCCCTGATTGAGCAGTTCGTCGGTCGCCGTCGCCGGCGTGGTAAAGTAGAACACTTTGCTCCAGTCGCCCAGCTGCGCGTGGAGTTCGTTGTAACGTTTGTAGATGAAGTCGGGCAGGAAAAATTGATACACGGTCCAGACCGGTCCGGCGAGGATGCCGGCAATGATGTAGGCCCACACGGCGCGATAGCGGAGGATGTTGCGCCACGGCATGGATTCCTTTTTTTCGGCGGGGGTTTCGGCGGCCTTGCCGTCGCGAATGTAGGCGAGTTCGGACGCTTTTACGCGTTTGCTTCTGTCGGGCGATTCATACAGGAACCACCACGCGACGAGCCACGCGAAGCCGAGCGCGCCGGTGATGTAGAAGGTCGATTCCCAGCCGACCTGTTTCAGGAGCATGGGCACGGCGACCGGGCAGATGACCGCGCCGACGTTTGTGCCGGCGTTGAACAGGCCGGTCGCGAGCGCGCGTTCCTTTTGCGGAAACCACTCGGCCACGGCCTTGATGGCGCCGGGGAAGTTGCCGCCTTCGGTGAGGCCGAGCGCGATGCGTGCCATCAGGAAACCAAACGCGGTCGAGGGCAGCGCGAGCGTGGCAATGAAAAAGCCCGTGTCGAAGTTGAGCCACGGATAACCGATGCTCATGCGCGCCTCCGCCGGGATGAGTCCGCACAGACCGTGCGCCATCGCCGCGAGGCTCCAGAAAAACACAAAACCGGGCAGGCCGTAACGCACGCCGAAACGCTGGATGAGGCGTCCGCCGATCAGATAACCGAACGCATACGCGAAACTGAATCCCGCGGCGATGGTGCCGAAGTCGTTTTCGCTCCAGCCGAGTTTTTCGCTGAGCGGCATTTTCAAAATGCCAATGATGTTCCGGTCGATGTAATTCAGCGCAACCGAGAAAAAGAGGAGCGTGCAGATGACCCAGCGGAAATTGCCGCCGGCGCGGGCGGGCGCGGTGTTTTGAGGTGCGGCGTTTTGAGGCGCGGATTGAGGCGTGTTTTGAGGTGTAGTCATTTCTTGGAAGATTTTCGGGAGGTTTTCGTGGAGGGTTTGGCGGCGGGTTTGGCGGAGGGTTGGGCGGGTGGTATGGTGGGTGATTTGACGGGTGGTGTGGCGGAGAGTTTGGCGGGTGGTGTGAAAGGTGTGGCGTTTTTGCCGGGGAGCGGGCGGATGCCGGCGGGTTTGCAGCGGAGATGGACGTGCGTCCCGGCGAGTCCGCCGAGGTCGTCGTTCATGTGCGTGCATGTGCGCGCGAGGCAATCGCTGCCATAAAGGAAATACACGCTACCATTGTCGTCATCGAGGAGCAATGCGTCGATGTCGCGCATGAGCGGAGCGTCAGGTATGTTTATGCCGCGACATGGACTTTCGGTTTGGCCGGTTGTGCCGGGACCGCGGCACACGCCGGTGTCGCGGATGCGCGTGTCGAAGAGCGGTTTCACGACGGGCATGGGCGGTTCACCGGAGTGCGGAAAATCAATGACCGGGAAGGAGCGAAGTTGTGAGAATGAGAAGGT
>JAISGL010000349.1 GCA_031263125.1 Opitutaceae bacterium
ACGCCCTCGCGTTTCGCGAAGGCTTTTTGTGTCAGGCCGCCCGCTTCAAAGCGCGCGAGCAGTTCCCCGCGCCGCTGCGCGTCCATTATGCGCCGGCCTCGCGTCTCGCGCCGGCTTTCGTCCCCCACCGCTTCCGTGCTGATTGTTTCCATCCGCTCAGCTTACCCGCAAATCTCCCCGCCGGCTACGAGGTGCTCGCGCGGTCACTTACGAGCAAAAGGGCGCTTGCGCAAAAGGGCACGCGCTTGCGTAAGGAGGGGCGGCTATTTCCTGATGTTTCCTGGTGTTGCGCGGCAGCGTCTGGGAGCGCGGGCATTTTTGTCTGCGATGTGTGTTCGAAAGATACCAAGCAGGCGCGTGGCGTTTTGCGGGCAGATTTCGCGGGCAGAGATGCCCGCGCTCCCAGGAACGGCATTCCAGAAAAGGCGCTCGCGTCGTCCTCACACAGACGTAGCGCGGGCTGCCAAGCCTGCTGACGAGGCGAAGCCTCGCACGGTTTGAATAAAAACGAACACCCAGCGGCGTGCGGCAGGCAAAGCAGGCTTGGCAGCCTGCGCTACGTATGCGCTGCGTGCATCAGTTTTATTAACTGATGTTACGCGACCGGCAGGGTTTTATAGGGCCTGACCTTGTGTCAGGCCGCGAATTACCTGTGTGGCCTCCCACGCGAACGCGGCCTGACACAAGGTCAGGCCCTACGCACCACGTAACATCAGTTGTTAATTGATCACCGCGGCGCGGCCTTCGATCCAGTTTGTGATGATTTCCGAATCGGGGAGCGTCCGCGGCGGGACCATGCCGGCCCAGTTGCCGTTTTCGTCTATCATGAATTTTTGGAAATTCCATGTGACGGGGGCGTCCTGTTTTCCATTGACGGCGGCTTGCGTCAGCCATGCATACAGCGGGTGGATGTCGTCTCCCTTGACCGATATCTTGGACATCATGGGAAAGGTGACGCTGTATTTCGTGCTGCAAAATTCCTTGATTTCCGCGTCGGTGCCAGGCTCCTGTTTGCCAAAGTTGTTCGCGGGAAAACCGACGATGGCGAATTTGTCCGGGCCGTATTTTTTATAGAGCGCCTGCAACTGGGTGTATTGCGGGGTGAGGCCACATTTGGAGGCGACGTTGACCACGAGGACTTTTTTGCCCTTGAACGAGGCGAGGTCGAGATCGTCGCCGTTGATGTCGCGAACCTTGAAGTTGTGGAAATTTCCAGCCTGCGCGGTGGCGGCGGCCTGCTTGGGATAGCCGACGATGTTGTTGATGAGGGGGAACTGGGTGTCGGTGAGTTTCAGGGCTTCCTTGAGTTTGTCGGATTGCATGCTCGTGCGCGGGACGGTGCCGAGGCCGCAGCCGGAGCAGAAGAGGGCGATGTTTTGCGAAACGATGCCGGCGTCGAGGGCGGACCAGAGGCGCCTGGATTGCTCGGAGCCGCCGAGGCGGGAGAAGTCGGAAACCATCACGAGATGCAAGGGCGCCTGGAGCGCGAATCTCTGGGAACCGGCAACCAAGGGGCGGAAATCGCCGGCGGCAACGGGCTTCAGGGCGTGCTCCCTGGCGTCGTAAAGGTAGGCGGCGTCGGGCAGGATGGCGTAGAGGTCGATGTCCTGCTTGTTGCTCGCGGTGGCGGCGGTGCGGCGTCCGTCGGGGCGGTTGATGCCGTTGGCGGCCCAGAGGAGGTCGGAGAGGTCCTGGAGGCTGAGCGCGCGGTCGGCATACTCGCGCACGGACTGGCGGTTGGTGAGCGCCTGCATGACGCTTGCGCCACGGGTTTTGTCCGGGGTGTTGAGTTTGATGGCGGCGGGCGTCTGGGCGTTGAGGAACGAGACGGTGACGAGAAGAGACAGAATGGCGAAGAGCTGTTTCATGGCGTGAATAGGTTGGGTGAATGAATTGAAAGTGCGGAACACGATGAGATACAGACGCAATCCCACCACAAAAGGAGACACGTGATTGCGCGCGGAACCGGTTTTTTATTCTGTTTCAATCCGGCGTCGCCCCGCCGGTTTTTTCAGACCGCGCTATTTCCATTTGTGCTATTTTCACTCTTTCCGCTGTTTCCATTCCAGCGTCGCTTCGATGGGGGAATGGTCGCTCGGGCGGACGCCGTCGCGCCGGATGGTGATTCTGGCGGCGGTGCGCGGTTTCAAGCCGTCGGTCGAGAATATGAAATCAATGTTCGGCAGCTGGTTTTGCGGGCCGGCGGCGGCGAACGCCTCGGTCAGCGCCAGCGGCGGGGTGTGCGTTTCGTTTTCAAAATCCACCGGGATGCCGGTGAGGTATTTGTATATAATCGAATCGCGGCGGGAGTTGAAGTCGCCCGTCAGGATAATCGGCGCGGACTGGTCGCGACGTTTCCGGATGCGTTCCATGATGAGGAACGCGGATTTCGCGCGGGCATCGGGCACGTGGACGTTGAGGTGTGTATTGTAGAAATATACTTTTTTGCCGGTGCGTTTGCCGCCGGCGATTTCGTGGAAGAGGCCGTAGGTGACGTTGCGTTTGCCGCCTTTGTTGGTGGACTTGCCGGTCTTTTCGTCAATGGGCGACCAGGTGTTTGAGCCGGGGATTTCGGGCGTGTCGGACAGCCAGAAAGTGCCGGAGTCCTCCGGGTCGATTTCCCAGCGCGACGTGCGCCAGAAGATCATGTTGGTGAGGGAGAATTTATCCTCGTTGCCGGGGCCATCGACCGTCGCGTAAAGCGAGCCGTATCCGCTGAGTCCGGCGGCGAGGTGGCGGACTTGGTGCAATTCGGGTTTCGAGTGCGTGGAGGTTTCCTGCGTGCCGATGAAATCGAAGGGCGCGCCGCCGGCCTGGTCGCGCATGATTTCGAGGACGATGGGCATGCGCCTGGCCCACGGTTCGCATTTGGCGCCTTTTTCCCACGACGGCTGGGAGGCGAGGATGTTGAACGTAAGCACGCGCACGGGCGCGGCGGCGGCGGCAGTGGTGGCGCTTGCGAGTGCGAGCGCGAGCAGGATGGGGAGGAGGGCGGGGATGATGTGGATTTTTTTCATGGTTGTGTGGGAGGAGGAGGAGGAAAGGGCTGAAAGACTGAAGGGCTGAAGGGCTGAAGCGGCGGGGATGGTGGTTTGGTGATTTGGTGATTTGTTTCAGCCTTCAGGTTTTCAGGCTTTCAGGTTTTTTTTCGTTATTCCAAAAATAATTCGATCACGGGCAATGTTACGGGTGGCGGCTCGACGGGCAGCGTCAGCATGACGTCTTTTGCGCCGGAGGTCTCGGTGGTGTGGGCGTCGGGCTGCGCGTGGGTTTGCGTGCGGAATTTGATTTCCGAGGCGTCGTTTAATAATTGCGCGTAGCTGAACCTGCCCGCGTAGCCCGGCAGATGCAGCGATTTGAAGGGCCATTCCAGCACGTGTATATAAAGGCGCTTGGTTGCAGGGTTGTAAGTCAGCAGGCAGTTTTCCGGCGCCGTGAAATCGTCCGGGGCCTGGGTGCAGCCGTGGATTGAGCGTCTGTGAAACTGCATCCATTTGCCGATGCCGTCGAGGCGCGCGATGGCGCGGTCGTCGAAAACGCCGCGCGCGGTGGGGCCGGTGTTGAGCAGGAGGTTGCCGCCTTTGCTGACGGTCTCGGCGAGCATCACCACAAGCTGGCGGACGCTTTTCCACGAGTGCTCGTCGCGGTGATAACCCCACGCGCCGGAAAATGTCTGGCAGGTCTCCCACGGGACGCGCCGTCCGCGGACCTCGGGCCAGCGGCGCGGCATGAATTGCTCCGGCGTGACAAAATCCCAGCCCCAGTCGGTGTGTTCGAGGTCCATGCGGCTGTTCACGAGGATTTCCGGTTGCAGCGAGCGGACGAGTTGCAGCAATCCCTCGGCGTCCCAGTCGGCGTGGCCTTTGCCGTTTTCGCCGGGGTAGGAGAAATCCATGAACAACTCGTCGATGCGCCCGAACTGCGTCAGCAATTCCGTCAGCTGGTCCTTCATGTATTGCCGGTATTTTCCCATGTCGCTCGAGGCGTTGGCGGCCTTGCGTTTTTCCGGGGTCGGCGGGCATTGCGGGTGGTGTCTGTCGTAGTGGAAATCGGGGTGGTGCCAGTCGATCAGGGAATAATAAAAGCCGATGCGGATGCCCTCGGCGCGGAAGGCGTCCACGAGCGGCTTGATGAGGTCTTTTCCGTGCGGGGTGTTTGTCACTTTGTAATCGGTGTGTTTGCTGTCCCAGAGACAGAAGCCCTCGTGGTGCTTGGTGGTGACGACCATGTATTTCATGCCGGCGGCGCGCGCCCTGGCGGCCCATTCCTTTGGGTTGTATAAATCGGGGTTGAAGCGCTCGAAATATTTTTGGTAATCCGCGCCGGTGATTTTTTCGCGGCGTTTCACCCACTCGCCCCGCGCGGGGAGCGAATACAGGCCCCAGTGAATAAACATGCCGAGGCGGTCGTGCGTCCACCACGCCATGCGCTTTTCCTTTTGCTCCGGGGTTTCCAGCGCCCACGCGGGGGCGTTTTGCGCGGGGATTTCCGCCGGAAACAAAAACGATGCCAGCATGAGCATTGGCATTAGTTTTAGTATTAATTTTTTCATGTTATTATATATTGTATGTATTGTGGTATCATTGGAAGGCGCGAGGCAGTTGAAGGCAGTTTGAAAACAGTTTGGGCAATTTGATATAATCGCGGAGACACGGAAAGGCAAAAAACACGGAATAATTATACGCTGGTGCCACTGATGTCACGCGGCGCGCGCGGCCTGACGCAGGGTCAGGCACTGCAAAGTTTTTGACTGCGCGGCGGCAGTTATTAAGTCAGGACATTTGATTCTATGAAAAAGGCGTGCTTCATTTTTAATCCCCGTTCGGGTTACAACATCAGCAATCCGCGTGTCGTCGGGCGGGTGCGGCGGTTTGTCGCCGCGCAGAACGCGGCGGGCGTGCTCGATGCGCGGCTCGTGAGCACGGAGCGGCCGCATCATGCGACGGAGCTGGCGCGCGCGGCGGTTGCGGACGGATGCGAACTCGTCGTCGCGGTCGGCGGCGACGGCACCGTGAACGAGGTGGCGACGGGTCTCGTCAATGCGCCCGCGCCGGTCGCGCTCGGCTTGATCCCGTGCGGCTCGGGAAACGGGCTGGGGCGGCATCTCGGGATTCCGAAACCGGACGGGAATGCGCTGCGCACTTTGATCGGGGGCAGGGTGCGCGTGATCGACAGCGCGGTGGCGAACGCGTTTCCCTTTTTCAACATGATGGGTCTCGGTTTCGACGCGGAAATCAGCGCGCGGTTTCGCACGCTCACGAAGCGCGGGCTTCCGCGATATTTGAAAATCATTTTTTCCGAGTTTTTCCGCCACAAGCCGGTGCGGTGCGCGGTTGCGGCTTTGCGGGATGACGGGGGGTGGGAGCGGATCGAGTCGGATGCGTTTATCCTGGCGATTGGCAACTCGGACCAATACGGCAACGACGGTTTCATCACGCCGCTCGCGCGCATCGACGACGGGCAGCTCGACATGACGCTCGTGCGGCGCGTGTCGCCGGCCGGCGCGCTGCCGCTGGCGGTGCGTTTGCTGACGCGGCGTTTGTACGGGAGCCGCGCGGTCACGCATGTGCGCGCGCGGGAGTTTGTGATCGAACGTCCGGCGGCGGGGTTGATTCACACGGACGGCGAGCCGCGCGAGAC
>JAISGL010000393.1 GCA_031263125.1 Opitutaceae bacterium
CGCGTCACTTTGTGTCGGGAATCATGGCACTCATCGGCATCGGCAGCAAAAAAACGAGCGGCTGGAAAGCCACCATTTCCGTCGCGATGGCCAACTACATCGAGGCAGGCTCGATCATCGCGGGCGCCAGCGGACTCTCGCTCTGGACGGATTACCTGCGCCTGGACAACATCATGGTCGGCATACTCGGCGCGTTCAGCGCGAACGCCTTCGGCGCGGCGTTCGGCGCGCTGCTCGGCGGCTGGCTCTGCGACAAATACGGGCGCAAGTTCATCTACACCTACGACCTCGTCGTCTACATGCTCGGCGTGCTCGTCATCGCGTGCTCGTTCAGCTTTCCCATGCTGCTCGCCGGTTTCATGATAACCGGCGTCGCCGTCGGCGCGGGCGTGCCCGCGTCGTGGACTTACATCGCCGAGGAGGCGCCGCACGCCAGGCGCGCCGCGCACGTCGGGGCCGCGCAACTCGCATGGTCCATCGGCCCCGTGGTCACGTTTGTGCTCGCCGTGCTGCTCGCGCCGATGGGGCTGGCCGGCAACCGCATCATCTTTTTGCACCTCTTCGTGATCGCGTTTGTCACGTGGTATATCCGCCAGGGCCTGTCCGAATCGGGCCTCTGGAAAAAGGACAAGGCGCGGGAGCAGGCCGGGCAGGCGCGCGGCGTCAAGACGCGTCATCCCTACATCGAGCTGTTTGCGAACAGGCGCAACTGGCGTCCGCTCGCGCTGCTGCTGGGCATTTATTTTTTCTGGAATCTCGTCGCCGGTGCGATGGGTTTTTTCATGCCCTACGTGTATGAAACCGTCGGCCACCTCACGCAGCGGCAGGCGAATCTCCTGCAAGCGGCGCTCTGGTTTTGCACCGTCGCGGCGACGTGGGGCGGCTTCATGATGCTCGGCGACCGCATGAGCCGCCGCGTGCTCTACGGAATCGGCGCGGCGATGGGCCTCGTCGCGTGGACGCTGCTGACTTTCGTTGGCATGGGCTGGGCGATGCTGGGCGTGTTTGTCGTGCTCTGGGGTCTGTCGGCGGGCATCGGCGCGCAGGCGTTTTACGGACTCTGGGCGAGCGAGCTTTTCCCGACGCGTTACCGTGCCAGTGCGCAAGGCGCGATGTTTTTCATCGTGCGCGCGGGCATCGGTGTGTGGTCGTTTGTGTTTCCGACGGTGCTTGCCCGGCTGAGCTTCAAGGTCGCCGGCATCACGATGCTCGTCTTCCTCGCCATCGCGCTCGTGATCGGCATCGCGCTCGCCCCCGAGACGCGGGGCAAGACGCTCGAACAAATCGAGGAGGAACGTTACGGAAAACCGAAATCCTGACGCCGGCGCTGACCGCGACGCGCAGGGGTGCGCAGAGATTCGTAGGGATGCGCAGGGATGCGTAGGGCCTGACCTTGTGTCAGGCCGCGAATCGAGGGGAATTTTCGATTTTCGATTCTCGATTTTCGATTGGGAGCTGCCGCTCCGTTTTTGATTTCGAAGCCGCCCCGCCCGACCTGACCTTGTGTCAGGCCGCGAATTGTCCGTGCGCTCTCCCGTGCGCGCGTTTCTTGGCGGGGCGTCTTTCGTCAATCCCGGCGCGACACGAGGTCGCGCCCTGCAAACGCGCGCAAAATCCTGCCTCCTGCCGCTCGCGCGCGGCATCACTTTTTCACACCCGGCGTCCGGCGCGGGGAGTTCAGCGACCTCGGCAGGCTGGCGGGGATGATGTCCACGTTTTCAAACGAAATGCGTCCCGCGCCGCTCACGATTTCCGCCGCCTCGATGCCTTTGAACGTGCAGTTTTTCAGGCGGATGTCGTCAATCGTCGCGCCGGGAAAACCCGCCACGTAGAGCACGCGCGGGCTTTTGGAAGATGTCACGTTTTCGAGGCTCACGTTGCGCACGACCGGTTTGTGGGGGCCGTCCGGGCCTTCCTGGTAGAGGAAATCGACGGTGATGACCGCCTCGGCAACCTGTCCGATGGTGACGTTGCGCATGTGGATGTTTTCGATGACGCCGCCGCGCGCGGCGTTGGATTTGAAGCGGAGGGCGCGGTCGAGGTCGGGGCTGTCCATCCGGCAATCCTCGACAAACACGTTGCGGCAGCCGGCGGCGATTTCGCTGCCGATCACCACGCCGCCGTGCCCGTCCTTCATCACGCAGCGGCGGATGACGTGGTTTTCGGCGATGCGGTTGACGCGGCGTCCGTCCTCGTTGCGGCCGGACTTGATGGCGATGCAGTCGTCGCCCGTGTCGAACACGCAATCCTCGATGAGCACGTCGCGGCACGAGTCGGGGTCGCAGCCGTCGTTGTTCGGGCCGTGGGAGTTTATGTTGACGCGGCGCACGGTGACGTTTTCGCAATACACGGGCGTGATTTCCCAGAACGGGGAACGCAGGATCGTCACGTCCTCGATGAGCACGTTTTTGCAATGGATCGGCTGGAAAAACGGCGGGCGCAGCGTGTGTCCGGCGCCGAAGATGCGTTCTTCAACAGGTGTGTTTTTCGCGGCCATTTCGCCGAGGATGGCGTTGCTGCCCGGGCCTTCGGGCGCGCCGGCGCCGCCTTCCGCGCGGGGTTTTTTGCGGACCCACCAGTTGTCGTGGCTCGCGCAACCGTCGAGCGTGCCCCCGCCCGTGACGGCGATGTTTTCCTGCTCCCACGCATAGATGAGCGGCTGGAAATTCATGCACTCGGTGCCCTCCCAGCGCACGCGCACGATGGGGAACGCGGCCTTGTCGGTCTTGAACAAAAGCGTGGCATCTTTCGAGACGTGGAGGTTGACGTTGCTCCTGAGCGTGATGGGGCCGGTCAGGAATTTCCCGGCGGGCACCACAACGCGTCCGCCGCCCGCCGCGTTGCAATCGTCGATGGCCCTCGCAATCGCCGCGGACGCATCGGCCACGCC
>JAISGL010000169.1 GCA_031263125.1 Opitutaceae bacterium
CCGTCCACGGGCAAGATGCCCGTGCTACTCGATCCGGCGGCTTCGCCGTCAGCGGTCGGGACGCCCGCTCTACTCCAGAATTGGCGGCATGCCCTGTCCCGTTTTTGAGATGCGCCCCCTCTTCGAGGTTGTGATAATTTTCCCCCCCTTTTTCCCAAGGTGGCGACTGCGTCGCAACCCTGGGCTGCACTGGGAAACGGCTTCGCCGTTTTTGCGCCCTTCGGCGCTCTGCCTTCGCTTCTACTCCGGGGGCGCTCACTTGATTGCTCCCTTTCGCAATTACACACCGGAATTGCGCTTCCCGGAATTGCCGGTTGCAAGTTGCGGCGTCGGATTTGTACCCTGCGCGTTTCGTTTCGTCGCATCCATGTTTTCGCAACTCGCAGCCCTTCTGGGCATTTTGACCGTGGGCCTGATAAGCCCCGGACCTGATTTTTTCCTCATCGTGAAAAACAGCATGAGCGGTTCCCGCTCGCGCGCGTTTGCGACGGGTTGGGGAATTGCGGCGGGGTTGTGCATCCAGGTGCTCGCGCTGTCGCTCGGGCTGGCGGTCGCGCCGCCGAAGGTATTGCTCGCTGTGCAACTCGCGGGCGCGGCGTTTCTCGCGTGGGTGGGGCTGAAGGCGTTGCTCGCGAAATCGGAGGCGACGAAATCCGACGCGGCAAAAACGGAGGAGGCGCTCGCAAATCGCGGCGCGCGGATTCGCAAGCGCGGCCAGGCCGCGGCGGGGTTCATGGAGGGTTTTTTGTGCAATGTCACCAACGTGAAAGTGTTCGTTTTCTTCACGAGTATTTTTTCGCAATTCGTGACGGACGATTCGTCCGCGAGCTGGCGCGTGCTGATGCCGGCGGTGGTGGTGCTTCACGGCGCGGTGATGTGGACGCTCATCACGTGGGCGTTGTTGTTTCCGCCGGTGGCGCGTCAGCTGGCGCGCATGCAACGGTGGCTGCCGCGCGTGTTTGGCATGATTCTGATCGGGTTCGCCGGGTTTGCGCTGTTTCTGGCCTGGAAAAGTTTGCGGGGATAATTGTCGCACGCGGCATTCTCCCGGCCATGTCATTTTGAAAATGCCCCCCAAAAAAAACGGCGCCCGCCGGAGCGGACGCCGTTGAAATATCACTACTCACTACTCACTACTCACTACTCACTACACTCTACACTGCTCAGGCTGCCTTTATCAGAGGAGCCTTTGTCAGAGAAGCTCGGCGACCATCGCCTTTTCTTCCTTAAGCTCGTTTTCGGTGGCGGTTATTTTTTCGCGCGAGAATTCGCCGATGTTCACGCCTTGGACGATTTTCCAATTTTTGCCGTCGCTGACGATCGGGAACGAGTAGATGAGACCTTTTTCGATGCCGTAGCTGCCGTCGGAGCAGACGCCGACGCTGAAACAGGTGCCGGCGGGCGTCGGGTTGACGAGGTTGCGCACGGTGTCGACAACCGCGTTCGCGGCGGAGGCGGCGGAGCTGAGGCCGCGGGCCTTGATGATGGCGGCGCCGCGTTGCTGCACGGTCGGGATGAAGGTTTCCTTGAACCAGATTTCGTGCTTGATGACTTCCGTCGCGGCCTTGCCGCCGATCTTCGCGTTGAAATAATCGGGATACATCGTCGAGCTGTGGTTGCCCCAGATGGCGAGGTTTTTGACTTCGGTCGTGTCAACGCCGGCCTTCATCGCGAGCTGCGTGGCGGCGCGGTTTTGGTCGAGCATGGTCATCGCGAACCAGCGGTCGGACGGGACCGCCTTCGCATTGTTCATGGCGATGAGGCAGTTTGTGTTGCAAGGATTGCCGACGACGAGGACGCGGACGTCCTTGGCGGCGTTGGCGGCGATCGCCTTGCCCTGGCCGGTGAAAATCTTGCCGTTGATGCTGAGGAGGTCTTTGCGCTCCATGCCGGCTTTGCGCGGGACGGAGCCGACGAGGAGCGCCCAGTTGACGTCCTTGAAGCCGGCGTTGAGGTCGGCGGTGGGGACGATGCCCTTGAGGAGCGGGAACGCGCAGTCCTGCAGTTCCATCACGACGCCTTGCAGCGCGGGAAGCGCAGGCTCGATCTCGATGAGATGGAGAATTACGGGCTGCTCAGGGCCGAACATCGCGCCGGACGCGATGCGGAAGAGAAGCGAATAACCGATTTGGCCGGCAGCGCCGGTGACAGCGACACGAATGGGAGCTTTCATAGGAACTCATTACGTTGGGCTTTTTGGCGGAAGAGTCCACGAGTTTTTGCGGCGCGTTTTTGTGAAAATTGTTTTAACAAAACCGCATGGCAGCTTCCCGATTTCCTGCGCGAAGTGCGGCCGTTTGCTCCATGCAAACCTTGCAAACCTCCGCGTGACGACGGCCGCCTGCCCTGCCCAGTTCCGCGGTTCCGCAAAAAAACACATTTCCGCTTTACACCCGGCGCAATGTCCGGTCACCTCTCACCCTTTTCGACGAATCATGCAACCTACATTCCGCCCACATCGCAAGAAGCGCGCCCGCCAGATCGGCTTCCGCGCCCGCAAGGCCACCAAGGGTGGCCGCAAAGTCCTCGCCAACCGCCGCCGTGTTGGCCGCAAACGCCTGACCGTCGTTTGACTCCGTCGCGCAACGCCCGTCGATTTTTAACGCGACCCAACCTGCTGTCATCATGCGTTTCCGCCCCGAACAACATGTGCGGCGGCAACGTGACTTCCGCAACCTGCGGGAAAATGGCCGCCGCTTCGAATGCGGCGGCTTTGCGTTTTGGTATTGCAAGCGCCAGCTCCAGCCGGACGGCGCGGACGGCGCG
>JAISGL010000177.1 GCA_031263125.1 Opitutaceae bacterium
CGACACGGTGGCCTGGGCGCTTTGCCTTCCCGCGTCCGCGGGCGCGACGCTCGGCGCGCTGCGGCTTTTGCCGGCAATCGAAATCGCCGAAACAACGGCGCACAATGCGCACGATACGCTCCATGCGCACGATACGCTCTGGCTGCGCGGACGCTCACGCGACGCCGGCCTCGAAAACCTTCTGGCCGCGATTCCCGCGACAGCCCGCCACGACTGGCTCGACGGCGACAGGCTTCGTCCGCAAGGCTCGCTGCTCGCCTCGGAAAAACTTCCCGCGCTCACGTGGCAGCCGTTGCGCGCCTGGATGCGGGTGACGCTGCCCGTCGCGGCGCTCCCCGCCTCGCGACCGGCGGCATTGGCGCTGTCCCTCGCGAACAGCCACGATGCGCAAACCGCAAACGCGGCTTTCATGACACTCCCGGCCTGGCGCGATTGGGCGATGGCGGCTCCCGCGCTCCGCCTCGACCGCCTGCGCTTCGCCGTCAGTGACGAAGGATTGTGCATCATCCTCGGCGCGCCGCCGCCGCCCGTGCGCTGCCGTCTCTTTTGGGAAAGCGAGGGCATCATCGTGCCGTGCGGCATGGCGTGGCATCCGCGCGTCACGGGCAAAACCGTGCGCAAAATTTTCGGAGTCTCCGACGGCACGATTGTTTTTTGGGATGAATCGGGGGCGCGGTTTCTCAACTCCGAAATGTTCATCCCCGCCAGCCGCGCGTCCGTGCGCGCGACGCACAGCGCGTTTTTCCGCGAACCCGAAACCGCATGACCGCCGAAACCGCATGACCGCCCCGCACCACGTCCAGGCACTTGATTATTTCCGCGCCCCGCGGGATGCGTCGTGGCGCTGGGCCGAGGACGCGCGCGTTCTTGTCCTCGCGGGCGACGGCTCCACGATTGCCTTTCGCGAGGAAATAAAGGCGCTGCTCGGCCATCTCGCGCCGGGCGGGCTGCCTCCGTTTCCCGCGCTGGTGATTGTGCTTGCCGCCTGTCGTGGTTTGAAAACATCGCCCCTGGCGCCCGATTACGCCCCCGAAATGGCGATCATCGACCAGCTGCCCTATGAGCTTGTCGCGGAAACCGGGGGCAAGGCGCTGCTCCTCGACGCCATTTTTGAAACGTCCGTGCGTTTTTCGCCCGCCGAATCCGCGCGCATCCTGCGCGCATTCGAGCACGGGTTTCCCCAAAATGATCTCAACACGCCCCACCCATCCGACCCCGGCGCAGCCGCGCCGTTTGAGATACCGAGGGTGTTGCAACTCATCTCGCAATGCCTGCGCCGGAGCCGGCACACCGCGGAGTCGCTGCAATTGCGGCTGCGCACCGGCCTCGACGCGCTCCCGCAATCCGCGCCGCCCATCGGACTGCCGCGCGGGGAAAGTTCGCGCCGCCTGCTCGACGCGCTCGAAGCCAGCGAGCAACACGCGGGGCTTGCGCACGTTGTCCGCGACCTCATGGCGGCGCTGCAACTGCCGCGGGTCATCGTGCCCGTCGACGAATCCGCGTGCGGCGGCATTTCCGACATCGGCAACCGCGGCCCGCTCGACCGGCTGCTCCTCAGCGAACTCGCGCACGACGACCTCACGCTCACCGCGCGGCTCGCGCTGAACGAGGCGCTTTACCTTCGCCGCGAGCCGCCCGCCACGCGCCCGCGTCGCGCCCTGGCGCTGCTGCTCGATTCGGGTCTGCGCATGTGGGGCGCGCCGCGCGTCGCCGGCGCCGCCGCCGCGCTCGCGCTCATCAACCGCCACGACGGCAACGCCGCGCTCATGACATGGCGTGCCGACGGACGCCGGCTCGCGCCGGTCGACCTGCTTTCCCAAGGCGGACTCGAGGCGCACCTCGCCGCGCTCACCACGGAATTGCACCCCGGCGACGCGGTGCCCGCGCTCCGCGAAAAAATTTCCGGGGCCGGCGCGGTCGACGTGGTCATCATCACGCACGGCGACGCGCTCGCCGACGCCGCGTTCCAGGCGCAACTCGCGCAGGCCGGTTTCGAGCGCGGATTTCTCGTCGTTGTTGACAACGATGGACTGGTGCAACTGCACGCGCTGCCGTGGGGTTCTCCGCGTCCGCTCGCGCAAGTGCGGATTGGAATCGAACGGCTGTTCCCCAAAAACGCCGCCGCGCATGTGACGCCCGGAGCGCGCGACCCCGGCGAATTGGCGGACTTGCCGGCGATTTTCCGCGAGCGGATTTTCCCGTTGCTGCTGCCTGTCCGGGGCAAGATCGACAAAATAATCCGCGCGGGCAAGGAAGGCGCATGCGTCACAAACGACGGCTGTCTGTTCCATTGGCGCGAGGCCCTTGGCGCGCGCTGCCTGGGCGCCGGTCTTCCCAAGGGACACACCCACTGGCTTCATATCGACCACAAAAAACGCGTGATCGCCATCAAGGGAAAAACCAACGGCGGGGGGATGTCGGTCATCATTGCGCGGACGGATGGCGGCGCACCCGACGTCGTGCGTTTTGCCAGCGCGGACACGGGCATGTTTCGGGATGCGTGGGTGGACCAGCACGTGCTCGTGATTGTCCTGCGTGCAAATATCGTGGTCGTGTCATTGGACATGGCGGAAGTGATGGCAAACGTGCGGCCACCTCAAAATGCGCGATGGATCAACGGGCGTTATTGGGGAAACCGGGAAAACGAGGCCAACACCATCATGTGGCTCAAAGATCGTCTTTTGTGGGACGATGCGAACATCATCACGTTCGCATCCTGGAATGGCGCCGCCTTGGAATGGCGCCGGCTGCATGAAAACAAAAACAATCCGGCCAAACCCGTGCTGCATGTCTTCGACCGCAAAGGCGAAGCCGGCTGGATGTTCCTGCGCGACGGCCACGTTTTGAACCCTTCCGGCAAAATACATATGATCAGTGTGCCGCTGGCATCCGTGCATGTGGTGAACGATGGCGAACTGTTCACCGGCCAGCATGTGGAAACGGGCGCATGGCAGCGCATCGACTTGCCCCGGAGAACAACCTCGGCGGACCCTCATGCGCAATATCTGCACACTCGCGCCAACGGCCATCCGCCGATGCGCAATCTCCAGCACAATTTTCAGGCAATCCACGCCTCTCCCGACCAGGGCATCCTGCTGCGCACGGGCAAAGGCCAGTGGCGCGCCATTTCCCCAAAAAACCGGAATCTTCATCTCATTGATGCAAAACCGGACAAAATCTCCCCTGAAACCAGCAAAGCCGCCCGCGTGTTCGCGCAGAAGCCAATCCCGACAGGATTCAACTGCTCGCTGCGGATCGCCACGTGGCCGGACGGCAGCACGGCATGGCTCGACAATCGCGGCCTGCTCCATCTGCGGAGCCACAATCCGGAAGTGCCGGAAATCACGCTCACGCTGGACAGCTCCGAAGGCGCGTTGGCGGCGTGGTGCGGCAATGTCGCCGTTTGCGGTCCCGATTTCTTTTTCGATGAAAAACCAAACGCCAAGCTCTCGCGCGTGATTTCCGCGCTCAACGATTTTTGCAACAACCTATGCTGACCGTCACAGCCAGACTCAAACGCGCCCCGCGCGCCATTCGCGAACCCGCCGCATGGTTTCTGCCGGGTGCGGACGCGTCGCGATGGCTCGACGAAATCACGCGCTGGCCCGTGCCGGCGGAACACATCCGCTTTTATCCCGTCGCCGCTAGCGCCCGCGCGCCGGGCGAACCGGCCGGCGCGCTCGCCGTGCCGCCGCGCGGAACAAAAATCCCCGGCGGAAGCCGCGCGCAACCCTACGGGGAATTGCGCGAGAATTTTTTTATTCCAACCGACGCCCTCGTCGACCCTCCGCCCGACGACGCGGAACTCGCCGCCATGTGCCTGCATCCCGTGATGATTTTTCATCCCGCGCACGGCCTCTCGGGGCACGATGAAAACACCGCCCTCCGCGCCTGGGATTTTTTCGCGCCACCCCGCGCGCGCACGGAAGACTGGAGCCACGCCGTGGCCGCGTCCGCGCCAAACGACCGCCTGCGCATGGTGCGCCTCGCGCAAACCATCACGCTCGCCGACGTCTTCGGCGAAGAGAGCAGGGACATTGGCAAAAACGACCCCGACGATCTTCCGCCCGCCGCGGACGAACCCGGCGCGGGATTGCCCGGCGCGCTCTCTCGCGGCGCGACAAAAGCCTTCGCAAAAATCCTCACCGCGCTCGCATCGCTCGTGCCGCGCGCGCCCAATGTCCCGCCAAACATCGTCAACCGCATCGAAAATTGGGCGATGCGGAAACTCTCCGGCGTGGCCCGCGACATCGAACAACTCCGCAACAGGGAAATCCACCGCCTGCTGAAACTCCTTGAGACAAATCCCGACGAAGGTCTGCGCCACGCCATCTCGCTCGCCGCGCCCGGAAACCGGGGACGCGCAACCCCGTCGGCCCAACTCGGACGCCGCTCGCTCGATTACAATGCGTCCCGCGTCTCCGGCGGCCTCGCGTCCGACGCGTGGCACGTGCCCGCCGACGTGCAGGCCAGCCTCGCGCGCAGCTACCGCGAGATGGCCCAGCGCGAATTGAAACTCGGACGCCATCGCCGGGCCGCCTGCATTTTCGCCGAGCTGCTCGGCGATTTTTCCTCTGCCGCGCAATGCCTGAAACAGGGACGCCACTTCGCGGAAGCCGCGCTGCTCTACGAGGAACGGCTCCGCAATCCCGCCGCCGCCGCCGAATGCCTGGTCGAAGGCGGCTTGTTGCACGAAGCCATCGCGATCTACGAAAAACTCGAACGGCATCTCGACGCGGCCAATCTCTACCAGCGCCTCGGCGACCGGGAAAACGAATGCCTCATGCTCGAGCGCGTGATTCACGAAAAGCTCAAGGCCCGCGACATATTCGCCGCCTCGCAACTCATCGAGACACGACTCGCCGATCCCGAACGCGCGCTCGGACTGCTCGCCGGCACATGGCCGGCTGGACATCAGGCGTTGCGCTGCCTGGAGGAACGCTTCGCCCTGCTTGCGCGCATGAAAGACACCGCTCGCGCAAAAAATCTGATCGTTGCCTTGAAACGCGAGCACACCCCCCTGCCCACGCTCGCCCAACTGACCGGTGTGCTGGCGCGGGTGGCGGCATCCCCGGCGCCGGAAGAGCTTCGCCATGCCGCCGCGGAAGCCGTGCGCGCCAAGGCATCCGCCGGGTTGACGGAACACCGCCTCGAACCGGCGGACGAGCTGTCGGTGTTGCGCGCGCTCATCCAACTCTCGCCGCGCGACCGTCTCCTCTCGCGCGATGCCAGCCGTTTCCACAGCGCCCGCTCGAAAATTGTCCCGACGGAAAAACCCACCCGTCCAACTGCAAATCGCCGCGTCGCGCTGGTGGAAGCGGGCGCATTCCCATTATCCGGTTGGGTGCGCCGTGTCGTGTCAGACGCGGAATGTTTTCACGTCGTGGCAAGCGCACCCGATGGCGCCCTTGTGCTGCATCGCGGCGTTTGGAGTGGCATCGTCGCGGAATCCGTGAAGTGGCCGGGGCGTGGCGGCAATGACGGCGTGCCCATTATTCTCGCGCCGCACGCAACCGAGGTGTTGATCGCGACTGCTGGCGGCGCCCCGTTTCATAAACGCTCATTTCCGGGAACCAATGTATTTGCCTTTGCCGGCATGGCTGACTGCGCAACCACGCCATTCTGGCTGCCCGACGACGCCGTGCAGGCGGCGGCATCGCGCTCCACGTATTGGGTTGTGCGCATCGTCGGCGCCCGCGTGATTCTGGCGAGCTACCACGGCGGCGATCTCGTGTACTCACGCGACGTGACCGGGGAACTCATGGCCGCCGGCGCCGGCGGCAGCGGCACAAGCCTCGCCCTCAATGTGCAAGGCGGCGCGGGACTCGTTGCGCTCGGTTTCGGCAAACATGTGCTCGTGATGGAAAATCAGAGGCAAATCCGCGTCATCAACATGGATGAACGTGTCATCGGACTCGTCGCCGCGCCCGGCTCCCTGGGTGGCTGGCTGGTGTTGCTCGGGCGCGGGGCGAAATATCTCCCGGCGGATTTGTCCACGCAGTTTGCCGTCGATGACAGTTTGGAAATGCCGGCTGCCGCTTTCATCAACGATGGCATGCTCGTCCTCGCAAATGACACGGCGGGCCGCTTGTTCCGGCTGTCGTCAGACAAGGCGGTCGAGATTGGGCAGTTTGAATTTCCCAGGACTCAAAACATCGTCGCCATTTCGGCAACCGGCCGCCCCGATACCTTTGCGATATTTAAAAAAGAAGGTGTGATCTGGCGCTGGTATTTGAAATATTAGCCCGATGTCCCGCAAAATTCCTTGAGCAACGTGAACAACGGATTCCGGATAATCACCTCGCAAAAACATGATCACGCCACCATCGCCCGAAACGCCGGAACTTCTCCACGCCACGCGCTGGCTCAGCCTCTATCAGCGCGGCAAATGGATCTACGCCAGCCGCCGCGACGCGGACGCGCCGCCGCGCATTGACGGACTGGCAATCGTGGCGTTTCACGAGGAAGCCGGCGTCGGCGGCACGGTTCGCCGCCGCCTCGTCGTCATCGAGGAATGGCGCGTGCCCGTGCAGACGTGGACGTTCGGCATGCCCGCCGGCCTGCTCGAACCCGGCGAAACGCTCGCGACGTGCGCCGAACGCGAACTCGCCGAGGAAACCGGCCTCAAGCTCACATGGACGGGCGCGACCAGCGGCACGACGTTTTCCTCGCCGGGCATGACGGACGAGTCGATTGCGTTCATCGTCGCCGGCTGTTCGGGCACGCCGGCGGAAAACCCCGGTGTCGATGGCGAACGCATCCGCGTGCATCTGCTCGACCGCGCCGGTTGCCGCGCGTTGCTCGCGCGTCACGCGGCAGGCGGGGCGGCGCTCTCGATGCGCTTCTGGCCCGTGTTGCTCGGCATCGCCGAAACCGGCGGCTTCGGCGGCAGGAGCGTCGATTGAAAACCGGATGAAAATCGTGCGCGCATGACGGTTTCCGAACGCATGGAACGCAGCGCGGCGTGGCGCGCCCTGGATGCCGCGTGGGTGTGGCTCGTGCCCGCGATCGGCGCGGTGCTGTGCGCGCTGGGCGATTCACCGGCGTTTCTTTTCAAGGTTCTGTTTTCCGGCGTCCTGTGAGTCGTGCTCGCGGCGCGCATCGCAACAGTCGGACGCGTGCTGGCGCGCTTCCAAAAATACCAAAGCATAGCCGGGACATTCCGGTAGCCCACCCATGCCGCACCTTCATTTGCCAACTCAATTTAATTTACAGGGACAGATTAAAGATAATCTTGACTTGAACTTATTTTTCGATGTCTATCTCACGACATGAGAAGCTCCCGGATAAAAATTCATGGCGAGGATGCGGTTTATCACTGCATCTCACGCACCGTTAATGGCGAACGGCTCCTCGACGAGGATGCCAAGGAAATGCTCCGCCGCCAGATGTGGCAAATCGCCGATTACTGCGGTGTCACCATTCTTACCTACGCCATCATGGAGAACCATTTCCATATTCTTGTCCGCGTTCCGAAAAAGGCGCCCGTTGCTGATGCGGAGTTGCTGCGCCGTTACAGGCTTCTTTACCCCAAGCCCACCCGCTATCAGACCGCCTCGCTCGCCGCCATCGAGGCACAACTCAAGGCCGGCGGACCCGATGCCGAGGCGTGGCGCAACAAGCAGCTTGCCCTCATGAACGATGTCTCGCAGTTCATGAAATTGCTCAAGCAGCGTTTCACCATCTGGTTCAACAAAACGCATTCCCGCTACGGGACGCTCTGGGCCGAGCGCTTCAAGAGCGTGCTCGTCCAGCCAACCGGCCGCGTTGTTCGCACCATGGCCGCTTATATCGACCTCAATCCCGTGCGCGCCGGGATCGTGGAAGACCCCAAGGATTACCGCTTTTGTGGTTACAGCGAGGCGGTCGCCGGCAGAAACAAGGCGCGGGATGGTCTCATGGAGGTCATCGGCGAAGACTATGCGCGCACGTGGAAACGCGTCCACGATGACTGCTACCGCCCCATGATCATGGGCGCCGGCGCCATGCCTCGCGCAGGCAAGGCCCGCGTGCCGGAAAAGCTCTTCGAGGAAACAGTGCGCGCAAATGGAAAACTCCCGCTGCCCACCGTATTGAGATGCCAGATACGATACTTCACCGAGGGCGCCGTGCTGGGTTTCAGGGAATTCGTCACGAA
>JAISGL010000463.1 GCA_031263125.1 Opitutaceae bacterium
AAACCAACCATTATTTTGAACAAAAGAAAACGAAGGAAACAAAGATGTTAAACACGTTTGAAACCAATTCTGTTTTTCCACGCGTTAATATTTATATGTTTCCGAATCACTTTAATATCTTTGTTCCCTTCGTTGCCTTCTGTTCAAAAACCAAATCATCAAAAAAGGCCCTTCGCGGTTAATTTCCAGAATCTCTCAAATAACATTAAACTCATTAAACTCACCCATGAAACCAAAACCCACCCGCCTCCCCGCCCTCTGTTTCGCCTTCGCCCTCTGTTTCGCCTTCGCCCTCGCCTTCGCACTCGCCACCACGCTTCCCGCTGCTCCGCCCGCCGCCGTCGCGAAAGATCCCGCCGATCCGCAGAAAGCATTCAATTTCGCGAATAAACCCGACGCCATGCTTCAGGAGCAGGCGCGTGTCATCTACAAACAAGCCCGCCGGGTCCTCGAAGCGCATCCGCCCTCCGCCATGCCCGACGCCGCGCGCCAGCTCGCCCTCTTCGCCATCGACTCGCTCCTTCACGACACCCGCCTCGACAAAGGCGCCGCGTTCACCGGATTCATGGAAGACGTCGCCCGCCGCGTCGCCGACACCCTCGCGACCAAGCCCGCCGTGCCTCTGCGCATCATCCGTTTTTATAATCACGGCTTCATTCTGCAAACGCCCTCGGTCACGCTGGCCATCGACATCGTGCGCGGCGGCAGGCGCGTCATCACCGGCGTCGATGAGGAACCCTTCATTGATCTGGAACTCATGCGTCCCATCGTCGGGCGTTGCGACGCCCTCTTCGTTTCGCATCCTCACAACGACCACGCCGATCTCCGCCTCGCGCGGCTCTTCCTCGACGCCGGCAAACCGGTCGTCGCGCCTCCGGGCCTTTGGGAAAACGAGTCCCCGCTCATCATCCGCCCGCGCTCCGCCGGCGCCACCGCCCCCGTCGATTTCACCCTCGCGCTCCCCGCCCTCCGCGCCCCGCTCGCCGTGCGCGCCTATCCCGGCCACCAAGGCAAAACGCCCAACAACCTTTACGCGATCACCACCCCCGAAGGCAAAATCATCCTCCACTCCGGCGACCAGACCGGAGGAGGCGACGACCTGTCCTGGCTTCTCAAAATCCGCGAACAACTCCGCGTGGACGTCTTCCTGCCCCAGTGCTGGATGGCGCGTCTCCCGCTCGTTGTCGAAGGCGTTGCCCCCGCGCTCGTGCTCCCCGGCCACGAAAACGAAATGGGGCACACGATAGATCACCGCGAATCCTACTGGCAGACCATGCGCCGCGTGCAAAAACTCTCCGCCCCCGTCATCGTCACCGCCTGGGGCGAGCACGTGGACATCCCCTGACACCCGCCCGCCGCCCACTCCACCCGCACCGCCCATCCGCCCGCTCCGTCCGATCCGTCCGATTTCAGCCCTTCAGCCTTTCAGTCCTTCAGCCTTTTTCCACCACAGCCCTTCAGCCCTTCAGTCCTTCAGCCTTTTTCCACCACAGCCCTTCAGCCTTTCAGTCCTTCAGCCTTTTCCTCTCCCTCCCTTCCACAAAACCATGAAAAAACCGCACCTCACCACACCCGCACCCACACTCGCACCCGCCCGCGCGCTAGCGCTCGCGCTGGCCCTGTTCTCCGGCATCGCCCTCCAGGCCGCCGACCGCGTTGACCAACTCCGCGCGAAACTTTTCTCGCGCGACATCCCCGACGTCCTCGTCGTCGCCCACCGCGGCGACTGGCGCTTCGCCTCCGAAAATTCCCTCCAGGCCATCGAGCATTCCATCAAAGTCGGCGTCGACATCGTCGAGGTCGACTTGCAGCGCACCGCCGACGGCGTCCTCATCCTCATGCACGACGCCACGCTCGACCGCACCACCAACGGCAAAGGCAAAATCGCCGAAAAAACCCTCGCCGACATCAAAAAACTCACCCTCAAAAACGGCTGCGGCATCCGCACCCCGCACAAAGTCCCCACGCTCGAGGAACTGCTCCTCGCCACCAAAGGCCGCGTGCTCATCAACCTCGACAAAGCCGACCGCTATTTCGACGACGTCTACGCGCTCCTCAAAAAAACCGGCACCGCCCGCCAGATTGTCATGAAAGGCGGCAAACCCAACGCCGAAGTCGCGCGCCTCTACGGCAAATATCTGGACGAAGTCATCTACATGCCCGTCGTGAACCTCGACAAAGACAACGCCGCCGAAATCATGCACGGCTTCATGACCGGCCTCAACCCGGTCGCCTACGAGCTGCTCTACAAACACGACACCAACCCCATGCCCGTGGAACTCAAAAAATCGCTCAAAGGCAAGGCGCTCATCTGGTATAACACCCTCTGGGAAAACATGGCCGGCGGCCACGAGGACGAATGCGCGATCACAGAAGGCCCCGCCGCCGCCTACGGCTACCTCATCGACACCCTCGGCTGCCGCATCATCCAAACCGACCGCGCCGAACTCCTCCTCACCTACCTGAAACAACGCAACCTGCACGACTGAACGAAAAAGGCTGAAAGGCTAAAAGGCTGAAAGGCTGAACAAACCACCAACCCACCGCCGCCCGCTCCGCCCACCGCCGCCCGCTCCGCCGCCCATCCGCCCGCTCCGCCCACCGCGTCCGCTCAGCCCACTCCGTCCGATCAGTCCGCTCCGTCCGCTCCGTCCGCTCCGCCCGATCCGCCCGATTTCAGCCCTTCAGCCCTTCAGCCTTTCAGCCTTTTCCTCTCCCTCCCTCCCACAAAACCAGGAAAAAATCACACCACGCCTTCCCCCGCCGCACCTCCCTCCGCCGCACCTCCCTCCGCCGCGCCGCCCTCCTCCCCGCCGACCTCCTCCCCGCACTCGCCGCCACCACCACCGCCACCATCGCCGCCGCCGCCGCCGCCCTCACCCCCACCGCCCCCGCCGCCGATCCCAACAATCCCCCCACCCCACCCCCGAACATCCTCATCATCCTCAGCGACGACATGGGCTACACCGACATCGGCTGTTACGGCGGGGAAATCCGCACGCCCGCGATTGACGGACTCGCCGCGCGCGGCCTGCGCCTCACGCAATTCTACAACAACGCCCGCTGCTGCCCCACGCGCGCCTCGCTGCTCACCGGCCTCTATGCGCACCAAGCCGGCATGGGCGGCATGAACCGCAACCAAAAGCACCCCGGCTACACCGGCTCGCTGCGCGACAACTGCATGACCATCGCCGAAATGCTCCGCCCCGCCGGTTACGCCACCTACGCCGTCGGCAAATGGCACGTCTCGCTCGAATCGGGTGAGCCGGCCAACTGGCCCCTCCAACGCGGCTTCGACAAATTCTACGGCACCATCCTCGGCTACGGCAGCTTCTACGACCCCGCCACGCTCTGCCGTGACAACACCCTCATCACCCCGCTCAACGACCCCGCCTACCAACCCCCATCCGGAAAATACTATTACACCGACGCCATCGCCGACAACGCCGTGCTCTACCTCCAGCAACACCTGCGCAACCCCGCCCCCGCCCCCACCCCTGCAACCACCGCCGCCCCCGCAACCACCCGCACCGCCCCCGCCCCTGCCACCGGCGCGGTAGCGCCCCCAATCCAAAATCCAAAATCGAAAATCCAAAATCCCCCCGCCCCCGCCCCCGCGCCCGCCCCTTTCTTCATGTACGTCGCCTTCACCGCCGCGCACTGGCCCCTGCACGCGCTGCCCGATGACATCGCAAAGTACAAAGGCGTCTACGACCACGGCTACAACCCCATCCGCGAAGCGCGCTGCAAACGCCTCATCGAACTCGGCGTCCTCCCGCCCGGCACGCAACCCGCCCCTCCCGACAACTCCGGCTGGGACAACGTGAAAGACAAAGCATGGGAAACCCGCTGCATGGAAGTCTACGCCGCCATGATAGACCGCATGGACCAAGGCATCGCGCGCATCATCGCCCAACTCGACGCAACCGGCCAGCTCGACAACACCATCATCATGTTCATGCACGACAACGGAGCCTGCGCCGAACCGCAAGGCCGCCAGCCCGCCCCCTCGGCCACCGCCCCCGCCCCCGGCGCGACATTCCGCCCCCTCGCCCCCGGCGACCTCCAACCCAAAGCCCGCCCCCCCGCCATGCAAACGCGCGACGGACGCCCCATGCGCACAGGCGCCGGCGCCATGCCCGGCCCCGAAGACACCTACATCGGCTGCGGACGCAACTGGGCCAACGTCTCCAACACCCCCTTCCGCGAGTACAAGCACTGGGTACACGAAGGCGGCATCAGCACCCCGCTCATCGTCCACTGGCCGGCGGGCATCCCCGCCGCGCTCAACGGCACCTTTGCGCGCCCCCCCGCGCACATCATCGACATTGCCGCCACCTGCCTCGATCTGGCCGGCGCCAGCTACCCCGCCAGACGAAACGACACCCTGCTCACGCCGCTCGCCGGCATCAGCCTGCGCCCGCTCTTCACCGGCGCGCAAACGCTCCCCCGCCCCGCCCCGCTGTATTGGGAGCACGAAGGCAACCGCGCCGTGCGCGACGGCGACTGGAAACTCGTCGCCAAAGGCCCCGCCGGCCCCTGGGAACTCTACAACATGGCGGAAGACCGCACCGAACACCACAACCTCGCCGCCCGCCACAAAGACATCGCCGCCCGCCTCTCCGCCTCGTGGGAAACATGGGCCGTGCAAGCCAAAGCCAAACCCTGGCCCTGGAACGCCCCCAAACCCGGAAACCCCAAACCCAACAAAAGCCCGCCCCCCCCCGCCCGATAAACCCGCCCCCGCCCGCTCCGCCTACCGCCACCCATCCGCCCACTCCGTCCGATCAGTCCACTCCGTCCGATCCGCCCGATCCGCCCGATTTCAGCCCTTCAGTCCTTCAGCCCTTCAGCCTTTTCCTCTCCCTCCCATCCATTCACAAACCATGAAAAAACCGCTCCGCTCCATGCTCGCACCCACGCTCGCACCCGCCAGCGCGCTCGCACTCGCGCTGGCCCTGTTCTCCGGCATCGCCCTTCAGGCCGC
Source organism: Opitutaceae bacterium (assembly GCA_031263125.1). Classification (GTDB taxonomy): domain Bacteria; phylum Verrucomicrobiota; class Verrucomicrobiia; order Opitutales; family Opitutaceae; genus Ereboglobus. The sequence goes on from JAISGL010000463.1 coordinate 4,988, forward strand.
CGACCGCGTTGACCAGCTCCGTGCGAAACTTTTCTCGCGCGACATCCCCGATGTCCTCGTCGTCGCGCAAAGCTCCGCCCATGTGAAACGGCCTGAAATTGCCTGAGAAATCCCAACGATCAAAGTTTTTCGAAACTCCATTATGAAAGCACAAAAAAACCGGCACACCTCGCGCCGCGATTTCCTCAAAGGCTCCGCATTGGCAGCGGGATTGTTTTCCCTGCCCTCCGCGATTCTGCGCGCTGACTCGAAAAACATTCAGGACGGCATGGTCATCGGCGGCGTCTCCGGAAAAAGCGGCGTGCTGCCGAAGCGCGCGCACGAAGCCGATGTGTGCATCGTCGGCGGCGGAATCGCCGGCATGTTCGCCGCGATCTCGGCGGCGCGGCACGGCGCGAAAGTCGCCCTCATGCACGACCGCCCCGTCCTCGGCGGCAACGCCTCCTCCGAAATCCGCATGTGGATCAGCGGCGCCGGCACGCGCGTGCGCGACTTGCAGGAAACCGGTCTCCTCGAGGAACTCTTCCTCGAAAACATGTGGCGCAACCCGAAGCGCAATTACACCATCTGGGACAGCATTCTCTACGAGAAAGTCCGCTTCGAACCGAACATTGATTTGATCCTCAACTGCGCGTGCTGCGATGTGCAAATGGACGGTGCCAAAATCAAAGGCGTCACCGGCTTCCAACTCACCACGCATTCCTGGCACACCGTCAGCGCGAAGATCTTCATCGACTGCTCGGGCGACAGCATCCTCGCGCCGCTCACCGGCGCGGAGTTCCGTATCGGACGCGAGGCGCAAAAAGAATTCGGCGAGGAATTCGGCCTCGCAAAAGCCGACCGCAAGACGATGGGCATGAGCCTGCTCTTGCAGGCGCGCGAAACCGACGGCCCCGTGAAATACACGCCGCCCAAATGGGCGCACGTTTACAAAACGGACGACGACATGAAAAACAAACCGCACAACCTGCGCGCCATTAACACCAACCTCTACTGGATCGAACTCGGCGGCGAACAGGACAGCATCGGCGACACCGAGGAGATTCGCGACGAGCTGCTCAAAATCGCGTTCGGCGTCTGGGATCACATCAAAAACCAAGGCGACCACGGCGCGGAAAACTGGGACCTCGAATGGCTCGGCTTCCTGCCCGGCAAACGCGAAAGCCGCCGCTACGTCGGCGACTGCATGCTCACGCAAAACGACGTTGAGAAACATCCCGTCTTTACCGACACAATCGCCTACGGCGGCTGGCAGATCGACGATCACCTCCCGGGCGGCTTCGCGATGGACGGCGGCTCAAACCAGGGCGGCCACCTCCGCAAGCACCGCCTCAGGGATCCCTACGGGATTCCCTACCGGAGTTTGTATTCAAAAAACATTGCAAACCTCATGTTCGCGGGCCGCAACATCAGCGCCACGCACACCGGCATGGCCAGCTCGCGCGTCATGGGCACCTGCGGCGTTCTCGGGCAGGCCGCCGGCACCGCCGCCTGCATCGCGGTCAAAAACGGCCTCACGCCGCGCGAAGCCGGCCAGCGGCGGATCAAGGAAATCCAAGCCACGCTCATGGAGGACGATTGTTTCCTCCCGGGCTTCCGACGCGAAATCGCGCCGCTCTCCAAGCGCGCGAAACTCTCGTGCGACTACGGCGATTGCTCCGCATTGCACAACGGCATCGACCGCCGCATCTGGGGTGCCGACAACGGCTATTTTGGCAAAACCAACTGCGCCATCACCTACACGTTCGACGCGCCGGTCAAAATCTCGCAAGTCCGCCTCGTCTTCGACAGCGACCTGAACCGCGAATGCATCGAGGGCAATCCCGACGGCCTCAACAACTCGATGGGCATGTTTTTCCCGCTCTCGCATAACCGCACCGCGTTCGGCTTTCCCACCACCATCATCAAATGGTACCGCATCGAGGCGAAGACCGGCGGCGGCGATTGGAAAACCGTTTTTGAAACGAAGGACAACTACCAGCGCTTTGTCCGGCTCGACATGAACATCACCGCCGACGCGATTCGCTTCGTCCCGCTTGCGACCTACAAAAGCGAACAAAAAGGAAACGACTACGGCAGCTCCACAATGCACCTCTTCGCCTTTGAGGTGAGGTAAGCCAGGGGAGAACCTATGATTACGGAACGCGCCAAAAAAACATGTGGCTCCAGTTTCCGCCGGAGGGCGGAGATCTGCGACGCCGCCGTCAGTAAGCCTAATGATAATACGCCGATACTCCGGGCGCCGTCCGGCAACGGCGCCGCATATCTCCGCCCTCCAAAACACAACACCACCCGGCCCACCCGCCGCGACTTTCTCCTGAACGCCGCCGCGCTCACGGGATTGTTCCTGCTGCCTTCCGTTCTTCGCCCGGCCACCGCCGCCGCCAAGCCATCATCGAAAAACGCGGACATTTTCGCCGTCCCCAACACGGCGAAAACCCTGCGCTTCATCGCGCATCGCGGCAGCCACTCGCTCGCGCCGGAAAACTCGATCCCCGCATTCGAGGAATCCGCAAAGCGCGGCTTCTGGGCCATCGAAACCGACGTGCGCATCACGAAGGATGGCCACTTCGTCTGCTGTCACGACGCCACGCTCAAAAAAATGTTCGGCGTCAACGAGCGCATCGCGGACCTGACGCTTGAAGAAATCAAAAAACTCCCCTTCACACGCGGCAATGGACGCGAAAACTATCCCGCCGAAAAACTCCGCCCCCCGCTGTTTTCCGAGTATCTTGAGATTTGCCAAAAACACGGAAGCGTCCCGTTCATCGAAATAAAAGACGACGTCACCGCCGGGGTCATTCGCATGTTGCGCGACATGAAACTGGAAGAGCGGGCGGTCATATCGAGCACCAAGTTCGCGCACATCGAAGTCGCGCGCAAAGAAAGCAAAAAAGTTTTTCTCCATCATATTTTCAGCGACGGGGAGCACATGAAAAAACTCGCCCGCCTCGGCTACGCCGGCCTCTCGCACAAACGCACCGAACTCGACGACATTGCCGCCGCCCTCGTCGGGAAAACGCACAAGGCCGGACTCCGCGTCTGCCTCCGCGCCGGCGACACGAAGGAAACCGTCCTGAAGATGCTCGACATGGGCCTCGATTACATTCCGACCAACGCGATTATAAATTTATGATTCGTCCCCGCACAAAACACCTCACCGCCAGCTTCAGCGCGCCGTTTTTCTTCGCGCTCGCAGCCTTCGCCGCGACGCCGGTCATCGACACCGGCTTCGAGTCCGGCCAGCCGCCCGACGCCATCGCAACCCACCTCACCACCGCCCCCGACACCACACGCGCGCACACCGGCACGACCTCGTTGAAAATGACCTCAACGAAAAAAGGCGCGTGGGGAAACCTCACCTTCCACCTCGACGGCAAACTGGACTTCACCGCCAATCACGAACTGTCCATCTGGGTTTATACGGAAGCGCCCGGCACGCGTTTCTCCGCCTACATTTCCGCCGACGACGGCAGTGGCGAACCCTACACCGTCGCACACGCCCTCGGCGCCATTGAGCCGGGCAAATGGTGTCGCCTGACTGGCACGATCTGCGCCGACTACTGGCGCAAAAACGACCGCGATTTCAAACTCATCATCCGCACGCGCGGCGCCTGCTGGATCGACGACCTCGCGTTCACCGCCGGCGTGCCATCCGAAACGCCCGCCCAAGTCTGGCCCGCGCTCGAAACCGCGCTCCACGCCGCCGCCGCCCAACGCGCCACGCCCCTCGCCCCCGGCGCCACCCTCACCCTCGACGCCCGCCACGCCGCCCTCGCCCCCGACACCGCCCGCCTGCAAATCCTCCTCCCCGCCGCCCCCGCCGCCACCAACACCACCCCCACCACCACCACCGTCACCGCCGCCGCCGTCGCCACCACCACCCTCGCCATCACCCCCGCCATCGGCGCGGCAGCGCCCCCAATCCAAAATCCAGAATCCAAAATCCAAAATCCCCTCGTTCCCGCCGAAGGCCTCCTCGTCTTCGCCATCGACGCCACCGACGACCTCGACCTCACCGGCACCCTGGAACTCCACCACACCGCCCCCCCCGCCCCCAGCGCCCCCGCCACCGCCACCCCCACTGGCGCGGCAGCGCCCTCAATCGAAAATCGAGAATCGAAAATCGAAAATCCCCCCGCCCTCCAACCCGGCCTGCGCGTCGCCGTGCTCTCCGACGACACCGTCATCGCCGCGCCCGGCGTGCGATCCCTCGCGCCATGGCGAGCCACGCCCGGCGCCGGCAACCGCCCCGGCCCCACGCCGGACATCCCGGGCATCCGCCCGCCCCCCACCATCCCCCTCGCCCCCTTCCGCATGCCGAAAGGCCGCCACCACATCACCATCGCCGGCCCGCACATGCGCCCCGCCGGCGCCTTCGTGAAACTCGAACTCCGCGCCGCCCCGCGCCCCGCCGAAAAACCCCTCTGCACCTTCGCCTTCCTCTCCGACACGCACCTCGGCTTTGGCCGCATTACAAAAGCCCACGCCAAAATCAACGCCAGCACCGCCGCGCAACTCGAAACCACGCTCCGCCGCCTCAAACACGAAGGCGCCGCCTTCGCCATCCTCGGCGGCGACATGACCGACAACGGCCGCCGCAGCCAGTTCGAAGACCTCGCCCGCGCCATCAACCGCGCCGCCCTCCCCGTCTACGGCTGCATCGGCAACCACGACACCTTCCGCGACTCCCGCGCTGACATCGCCGAAATCCTCGCCCCCCTCTTCCCCGAAGGCGCCGCCAACACCGACTACGCCTTCACGCGCCCCCCGCTGCGCTTCATCGTCCTCGACGGCTCCCACTGGCGCAACAAAGACACCCCCATCCAACCCCACCGCATCCCCGGACGCGCCGAACAAAACACCTACCGCGAAAACATGCACGACTGGCTGCGCGCCACCCTTGCCGAGGACACCGTCACGCCGACCATCATCATCTCCCACTACCATTTTTATCTCCCCCGAGGCGTCTCGCCCGTGACCGGCTACAACCTCGGCAAAAGCGCCCTGAACACCGCCCTCATGACCATCCTCGACGCCGCCCCCAACGTCATCGCCACGATGAGTGGCCACCACCATTACAACACCGTTGGCAAATGGCGCGGCATCACCACGCTCCAGAACCCCGCCTTCGCCACCTGGCCCAACGCCTACCGTGTCTTTCGAGTCTACGCCGACCGCCTCGAATGGGAAGTCCGCCAGCTCCCCAACCGCGGCCTCATCCGCGAAAGTGCCAACCCCGCCATGAAACTCCTCTGGCCCCTCTCCACCCACGACAACGACATCTCCGGCACCATCCCCCTCGCCCCGCGCCCCCCCTCCCCCACCCCATGACCCCCCCCCGCCCACCGCCACCCACCCACCCACCGCCACCCACCCGCCCACTCCGCCCACTC
>JAISGL010000069.1 GCA_031263125.1 Opitutaceae bacterium
CACTCCGCATTTCCTCTCTCCCATTCAGCCATGACGTCTCAAAATCTATTCTGGCTTACGCCAATAGCCTCAATTCTCGCACTCGGCTTTGCCGCGTGGTTTTATTCGCGCATGAAAAAAGCGCCGGAGGGCACCTCGCGAATGGCCGAGATTGCCTCTCACGTCCGCCAAGGCGCGATGGCGTATCTCAAGCAACAGTACAAAATCGTCGGCATTTTCTTCGTCGCCCTCACGATCATTTTCGCGATCCTCGCCTACGGCTTCAAACTGCAAAACGGCTGGGTGCCCTTTGCGTTCATCACCGGCGGCTTCTTCTCCGGCCTCGCGGGCTTCTTCGGCATGAAGACGGCGACCTACGCCTCCTCGCGCGTCGCCCACGCCGCCAGCCAGTCGCTCAACACCGGCCTGCGCCTCGCCTTCCGCTCCGGCGCCGTCATGGGCCTCGTCGTCGTCGGCCTCGCGCTCCTCGACATCGCCGTGTGGTTCATCGTCCTCAACCACTTCATCCAGGACCCCGACCCCGGACACAAACTCGTCATCATCACCACCACCATGCTCACCTTCGGCATGGGCGCGTCGCTCCAGGCCCTCTTCGCGCGCGTCGGCGGCGGCATCTTCACCAAGGCCGCCGACGTCGGCGCCGACCTCGTTGGCAAAGTCGAAGTCGGCATCCCCGAGGACGACCCGCGCAACCCCGCCACCATCGCCGACAACGTCGGTGACAACGTCGGCGACGTCGCCGGCATGGGCGCCGACCTCTACGAATCCTACGCCGGCTCCATCCTCGCCACCGCCGCGCTCGGCGCCGCCGCCTTCGCGACCACCAACCCCGACCTCGCCTACAAAGCCGTGATCGCCCCCATGATCATCGCCGCCGTCGGCACCATCCTCTCCATCCTCGGCATCTTCATCGTGCGCACCAAGGAAGGCGCCTCGCAACGCAACCTCCTCGACGCGCTCTCCCGCGGCGTCAACTTCAGCTCCATCCTCATTGTCATCCTCTCCTGGGTGGTGCTCTACCTCCTCGAAATCCCCAACTACTGGGGCATATGGGGCGCGATTGTCACCGGCCTCATCGCCGGCATCCTCATTGGCAAAACCACCGAGTACTACACCTCGCAGGAATACAAACCCACCAGGCACATCGCGGAAAACGCCACCACCGGCCCCGCCACCGTCATCATCTCCGGCCTCGGCGTCGGCATGCTCTCCACGGCGATCCCCGTCGTGACCATTGTCATCGGCACCATCCTCGCCTACTGCTTCGCCTCCGGCTCGTGGAAATTCACCCCCGAATCCATGTCGATGGGCCTCTACGGCATCGGCATCGCCGCCGTCGGCATGCTCTCCACCCTCGGCATCACGCTCGCGACCGACGCCTACGGCCCCATCGCCGACAACGCCGGCGGCAACGCCGAAATGTCGCACCTCGGCCCCGAAGTCCGCAAACGCACCGATGCGCTCGACTCCCTCGGCAACACCACCGCCGCCACCGGCAAAGGCTTCGCCATCGGCTCCGCCGCCCTCACCGCGCTCGCCCTCCTCGCCTCCTATGTCGAGGAACTCAAAATCGCCATGATCCACGTCGGCCAGACCACGATGGACGTCGCCGGCCAGACCATCAACACCGTCAACGCCAGCCTCACCCAGTTCATGACCTACTTTGACGTCACCCTCATGAACCCCAAAGTGCTCGTCGGCCTCTTCATCGGCTCCATGATGGCCTTCCTCTTCTGCGGCCTCACCATCAACGCCGTCGGACGCGCCGCCTCGCGCATGGTCGAGGAAGTGCGCCGCCAGTTCCGCGAAAAACCGGGCATCCTCGACGGCAAGGACACGCCCGACTACGCCCGCTGCGTGGCGATCTCCACCGTCGGCGCGCAAAAGGAAATGATCATCCCCTCGATGCTCGCCGTCATCGTGCCCATCGTGACCGGCCTCCTCTTCGGCGTCCCCGGCGTGTTCGGCCTCCTCGGTGGCGGCCTCGCGGCCGGCTTCGTGCTCGCCGTCTTCATGGCCAACTCCGGCGGCGCCTGGGACAACGCCAAGAAATACATCGAGGAAGGCAACCTCGGCGGCAAAGGCTCCATCGCGCACAAAGCCGCCGTCATTGGCGACACCGTTGGCGACCCGTTCAAGGACACCGCCGGCCCCAGCCTGAACATCCTCATCAAACTCATGAGCATGGTCTCGATCGTCACCGCCGGCGTGAACATCGCCTTCACGCTCTTCTGACATTCTGACAAAAAAAGTTCATACAAACCCCCGCTCCGCGCGCCGCGTCCCAAAAAAACGCGGCGCCTTTTTTTGCACAACGCCGGACGCACATGAAAGAGTGCATTTAACCGCACCCAAATCCCCGCACCCCACCACCCAAATCCCCGCCCAAATCCCCGCACCCCACCGCCCGAATTCTCACACCCGAATTCCCGCGCCGCGATTTTTCCCGCATCCAAATTCCCCCGGCTGTTTCCCCCGGGTGCGAACGAATGTGGTGGGAGTCGTGGCAAACGATGCGGGAGAGCGATGCAGGAGAGTCCCGAAGGGACTCAACATGTTCACGAGCGAAGCGAAGTTGCCTGCCATAACCGTGGGTGAAGGCGCATCGCGCCGGAACCCACGGATTTGCCAACATCAACCACGTCCCTGAAAGGGGCAAACAGTCCCTGCGTGACAACTGGTTCGCCCCTTTCAGGGACGTGTGTGTTATATTCTGTTACCGTGGGTTGCGTCGCGTTGCTCCTCACCCACGGTTATTTACATTGAACCGCTTCGCGGCTCTCCCACCAGAATCGTTTGCACCCGATGTTATGCAAGGCGCAGGGCCTGACCTTGTGTCAGGTTGCGGACTACCAATGTGGGTGGTTATTATCCCCTGCACACGCGCGGCCTGGCACAAGGTCAGGCCCTGCGCCTTGCAAAATCCTGCCGGCCGCGTCACTTCGCCTGCGTCACTTCAGCTTCTTCAGTTCGGCGAGGCCGGAGGGTAATTGCGCATCGGGGAAATGCGTCGACAGCGTGGTTTCGCGCCATTGTTCGCGTTCTTCGGCACGCTGCGTGTCGGCTGACGTCGCGACGAACAGGGCGTCGCCGCCGAGCAGCAGGCGCAGCGGCAGGGCGTCGCGACGCGAAAGTCCGACGATGAGTTTCGCGATCCTTACCGGATCGCCGATCTCGTTGCCGGCATAGCCGCCGATCAATTTCAGCGTGCGCCCGACCGACGGCTCGTAATCGGAAATCATGTTCCCGACGGGCTTGCGCGCCTCGAACGCCCAATCGGTGCGCATCCCGCCCGGCTCCAGCGTGCATACGCGGATGCCGAGATGCGCGGTTTCCTTCGCCACCACGTCGCTGAAACCGCCGACCGCCCACTTCGCCGCCTGATAGGCGGACAAACCCGGCGTCGAAGTGCGCCCGCCGACCGACGAGACTTGGAAAATGTGGCCGCCGCGCTGTGCGCGCATCACCGGCAGCGCGGCGCGGGTGAGATTCACCACGCCGAAGAAATTGGTTTCGACCTGCGCGTTGAAATCCCCGGCCGCCATCTGCTCGAACGGAATCGAATGGCCGTAACCGGCGTTGTTGACGAGCACGTCGAGCCGTCCGAACGCGGTGACGGCTGTTTCAACGGCGCGTTGGCCGGCGACCGCGTCGGTGACATCAAGCGGGACCGGACGAATCCGCCCGCCGTAACGTTCGGTCAAATCATTGAGACGTGAAACGTCGCGCAAACCGGCAACGAGATTGTCGCCCGCGGCCAGCACCGCCTCGCTGATGGAACGGCCCAGGCCGCGCCCGGCTCCCGTGACGAGCCATGTTTTCGGTGACGAGCCAGACGCGCCAGATGAGTCAGATGTGTCAGTCATGGGGTTTTCATGGGTTGATTTTGTTACGGACGTTTGGGCGTTTTTTTTCATGCCGCACGTTAAAAACGCGCCGCGTGGTTGCGCCAAGTTCAAAGTGCCCGTTTGCTGGTATTCTGTTTTGATTTTCCTATGACTCGTAGTGTCGTGTTTCGCGGGACAACCCGCTGTCCGCATTGCCAGATGGCGCCGCGCTGGTGCATCTGCGCGGGAGCGCGCGCGGTCAGGCTGCCTTTCGCCGTCGATGTGCTCATGCACAACGGCGAGGCGTGGAAGCCGTCGGGCACGGGCAATCTCATCCGGCGCATCGTGACCGGCGCGCGCCGCCACATGTATCACAACCAAATCCCGCCGCATCGCGAGGACGTGTGCCTCGCGGCGTCCGGCGATGGTGGCGCGGGCCGCACGACGTGGATTCTGCACCCGCGCGGCGATGCGCTGGCGGACATCGTGCGCGACGGTGACGGGCACGGCGGGCCGCTCGCGCTTGAAAACCTGCAAGTCCTCCTGATCGACGGCACGTGGGCGCAAGCCACCGACATGCTGCGTCACGCCGGCGGTTGGGGGCGGAAGGTCAGCCTGCCCGCCTCGGCATTGCCGGGCGGGAGCCGCTACTGGTTGCGCGCCCAGCACCATCCCGCGCATTTTTCCACGATCGAAGCGCTCATGGGCCTGCTCAACGCGCTTGGTTGCGGATGCGAATGCGCCGCGCTTCGCGAGCAATTCGAACTGCACGTCTACGCCAGCCTGCTCGCCCGCGGACACAAAGCGCGCGCCGGACAATTTCTCGCCGATTCCCCCATCAAAAACGCCATGCCCGGACTGGTGCAAACGTTGCAAACCGGGGCGGAATAGAGATCAGCCCCGGCAAACCACCCATGTTTTGCGACGTTGACCGGCGCTGGCGGAAAGTTTGGCCTTGGAACGCAACAGCAATCATGATTCTCGCCATCGAAACCTCCTGCGATGAAACCGCCGCCGCGCTCTTCGACCCGGCGCGCGGCCTCGCGCACGAATGGGTGCACAGCCAGATCGCGCTCCACGGACGCTACGGTGGCGTCGTCCCCGATCTCGCCACGCGCGAACATCTGCGCACCATCGCGCCGCTGCTCGAACGCGCACGCGACGCATCGGGTGGTTTCGCCACCGTCACGCAAATCGCCGTCACGCATGGCCCCGGTCTCGCCGGCTGCCTCGCCATCGGTGTCGCCGCCGCGAAAGCGCTCGCGCTCGCGCTCGGCGTTCCGCTCACGGGCATCAACCACCTGCGCGGGCACGCCTTTTCGCCCTTCATCGCGCTGCACGCCTCCGCGCCGGAAAAATTTGCCGGCAACCTCGCCGCGCTCCTCCCGCACCTCGGCCTCATCGTATCCGGCGGCAACACGATCCTCTTCCGCATCGACCGCGACCGCCGCGTCACGCTCCTCTCCACCACGCGCGACGACGCCGCCGGCGAAGCGCTCGACAAAGGCGCAAAACTCCTCGGCCTCGGCTACCCCGGCGGCCCGCTCATCGAAAAACTCGCCGCCACGCCCGATGCGAAAACCGGTGCCTACGATTTCCCCCGCGGCCTCGGCCCGCGCAGCGATCTCGATTTCAGTTTTTCCGGCCTGAAAACCGCGCTCCGTTACACGCTTGAAAAAATGACGCCCGCCGGCATCGCCGCGCGCCTGCCCGACCTCTGTGCCAGCTACCAGCAAGCCGTGATCGACGCCCTCATCCGCAAAACCACCAACGCCCTCTCAGCTGCGTGCGAAACCAAAAAAACTTCAGCCCTTCAGCCCTTCAGCCCTTCAGCCTTTTCCTTCCGCAGCCTCGGCCTCTCCGGCGGTGTCGCCAACAACCGCGCCCTTCGCGCCGCGCTTGAAAATCTCGCGAAAAGCCACCGCCTCCCGCTCCTCATGGCCGAACCGCGCCACACAGGCGACAACGCCGCCATGATCGCCTTCGCCGCCTGGGCCGATCCTCATGCCCAACCCGTGACATCCGCGGATTTGCACATCGAGCCGGGATTGGAACTGGCGTGAATTTTGATTGATATTACGCGACCGGCAGCACCGCAGCACCGCAGCGCCAGCAGCGCCAGCAGCGCCAGCAGCGCCAGCAGCACCACCAGCAGCGCCGGCGGGAATGCCTCTTGCATCGCTCAAGCGCTGCGAAGAACCAAGAATTGCACCGCAAACTTCAGGCTGCCGCGAACCCGCAAACTTGGAGTTGAACTTGGAGTTGAAGGCACTCGCAAATTTTGCCTTCCTCCCGTTTTGCATTTCTCATGCCTGCCACTCCTGAACAACAAGCCCGCCAAAAGATCGACGCCCAACTCATCGCGGCTGGCTGGATGCTTCAGGACTGCAAACAGCTCAACCTCGGCGCCACCCGCGACATCGCCGGCATGAGGGCGTGCCAGATCGAAGCCATCGCCAACCTCGAAAAATCCTTCGCCGCCGGCACCACCTTCTCCCCCGACCAACTCGCATGGCTGAACCTCATGCGCGACCACATCGCCACCAGCGTCACCGTCGAGCCAGACGACTTCGCCTGCGCCCCCTTCTCCCAACGCGGCGGCCCCGGACGCGCCCATCAACTCTTCGGCGCCCAACTCCCGGCGCTCCTCGACGAACTCAACACCGCCCTCGCCGCATGAACTTCTTCAAAAAAATCTTCGGTGGCAAAAAAGGCACCCCGCCCCCCGTGCCTGCCTCCGCATCCGACCGACCGCCCGTGTCCTCGGCACCCGCACCCGCCGCACCCGCCACTGATCCGGCTAAGGACCCCAACCTCATCCGCGTCCACGACGCCTATGGCCGCGAGATGTTCATCACCAGACAGCAGTGGCGCGACAACATTCTTCTCGGCAACCTCAAGCAAAACCGCGACCGCCCCGACGACCTCGCCGGCATTATCGTCCAGTCGCTTCACGACGGCTTTGCCGCCGACATCCTGCCCTACGCCGCCCATCTCGCCACCATCGATCCCACGCCCGGGCGCGGCCACGTCCTCCACGCTGTCACCCTTCTCACCCTCAAACGCTACGCCGACGCCGAGACCGTCCTCCTCCGCTTCTGCCAACAACACGGCGAGACCGGCATCGCCCTCACCAACCTCGCCAAGATCTACGCCGGCCGGGGCGACGACGCCCGCGCCCTGCAAACCCTCTGGCGTGCCCTCACCCTCGACCCCAATCAGGACAACGGCCTCGGCTGGTATGAAGTCATCCACCGCGAAAAGGACGGCCCCGCCTCCGGCCTCGACGCTCTCCGCCGCATCGCCGCCCTGCCCGGCGCATGGCGCGCCCGCCTCTGGATCGCCCGCCATCACCTCGAACAACGCGATCTCCCCGCCGCCCTCGCCCTCTACGCCGAGGCCCTCGACGCCGCTCCGATCCCCGTCCCCGCCGACCTGCTCCAGCAGATGAGCGGCGACCTCGGCAACCACGCCCACCTCCCCGAACTCATCCAACTCACCACCCCGCACTACGACATCGCCCTCCACGGACTTCCCACCGGCAACAACCTCATCAAGGCCCATCTCGACCTCGGCCAGCTCGACGCCGCCCGCGGCCTCCTTGACCGCCTTTACGCGCAGAATCGCCCCGACTGGAAACAAACCCTTTCATTCTGGGATACCGGGATCGCCAAGGCCCGCGTTGCCATTGCCGATTACCCCACGCCGGAAAAACTCGAAGTCACCCTCCTCACCCTCGCTGGCCCCATCTGGCTGCCGCCCGGCACGCCCGCCGCCGAACTCTTTCCCGCCAAGCCTGCCGACGCCCCCGTGGTCGCCTTCCTCGGTGCCAGCGCCGAGATGCCTCCCGGCAGTGGCGAGCCGCACCGCTTGCAACTTGCCGATGGCCCCGGTCACCTCTCCCGCGCCTTGCCCCTCTGGCTCGCCGAACAAGTCGAGTTCGGCACCGAAGCCACCACTCGCACCATCGTGCCGTGGCTCGTGAAACCCTCCCCCGGCTTCGTGCTCTCCAGCGAGATATGGAACGATGCGGACGCTGCCGCCCACACCCGCCACGTCCGGTCGGAAGAAAAACCCGCCGACTGCATCGTCATCACCCACCTGAACTGCCGCGTCAATCCGTGGGCCATCGAACTCCGCCTTGTCCGCACCATCGACGCCGCCTGCCTCGCCACCGCGTCCGCCACCTGTCCCGCGAGCGACCCCGCCCAGGCGCTGTCCGGACTCACTCGCACGCTCCTCGCCGCCCTCGCCACTCACGCCGAGATCAATGCTTCCCCTCCGGTGTCGGCTTTCAGCCCCCAGACCTCGGGCGCCTACCTCCTCCGCCTCGAACAACTGCTGGCCGTGCGCACCGCAGCGCAGGCGCAGGCAAGCGGCACGCTCAGCGGCGAACGCGAAATCCTCGACGGACACCTGCAACTCTGCCTCGACCAGCCGGAAAGCGTTTCCATCCGCCTGCTCTTCGCCCAGACCCTGCGAGACATGAAAAAAGTCCGCGCCGGCATCCTCCCTGAATTCCGTTCCCGCGTGGACCTGCTGCAAAAGGAAAAACCGCTACCCGAACCCTCCCGATCGGTCGTCGCCCGCATTATCGCCGAAGCCCTCGCCCCATGACCGCCACTGTCGAAATCCCTGAAAATGCAGGGCGCGTTGAGGACAACGCGCCGTGGCCAATTTCCGCGAACTGGCGATGGAGCACCATGGGGGAAGTCGCCGACATTGTTGGTGGTGGGACACCGAAGACCGACCGTGAAGACTGCTTTGGCGGGAACATTTCTTGGATTACGCCAGCCGACCTATCAGGCGGGTGTAATTGCGGAAGGTAGCTACGGCGAAGCCGTTGCCTATTGCAGCCCAAGGCTGGCGACAACGTCGCCTGCCTTGGGTAATCCGATAATAATCACACAACCCCAACGGGGTTGC
>JAISGL010000092.1 GCA_031263125.1 Opitutaceae bacterium
CCGTTCACACTGGTTTACCGCAGCGACGGCAACCCCGCCCCGTCCCTGTCGCTGACTTGGCGCGGCCCGGACCTGCCCGCGCAGGACATCGCGCCCTCATCGTTCCAACATTAACACGGTGCTCCCGCCAAATAATCGCCAGCCGCGCCCAGCGGCGCCCAGCGGCCCTATCAGTCTGAGCAGTCCGATCAGTCTTATCAGTCCGATCTGTCCGATCAGTCCACTCAACGATCAGTCCACTCAATCATGAAAGCCGCCATCTTTGCCTCCATTGCCCTCGCGCTGGTCCTTGTCACCGATGCCACCCGCGTTGTCGATGCTGCCGGCTTCGTCGGCACCGCCACCGCCGCCACCGCCCGCGACCTTTCCATGCCCGTCGTCGTCCTCCACGTCGAACCCGCCCCATGATGCCGACTTTTGCAGGGCCTGACCTTGTGTCAGGCGGCGGATTATCTGCATGGCCTCCTACGCGTACGCGGCCTGACACAAGGTCAGGTCCTGCAAACACCGCATCTTGCCCGCGTTCCGGGAGTAGCGCGGGCGTCCCGCCCGCGTCGGAGCCGGCATGGGGAGCCGACACGGGGAGCCGGCACGGGAGTGGCGCTGCGTGCCGTCCACGGGCGAGACGTTCGTGTTACTCAAGGCGGCTTCGCCGTTCACGGGCGAGATGCCCACACTCTCTCTACTCTACTTCGGAATTGGCGGCATACACCGTCTCGTTTTTGAGATGCGCCCACCCAAAATCCGAACGCAAAATTGCCGAACGCAAAATTGGGCGTGCAACTTTGCGCAGTTGCCTCACCATGCCGTGTCAAAAACACAATAATTTTCCATGGACGCCACCAACCCTGCTCCCGAATCATCCGAATCGCCCACACCGCCCGCACCGCCCGAGTCATCCGCACCGCCCGAGTCACTCGCACCGTCCGAGTCATCCGCATCGCCCGCATCCGCCAGACGCCGGCTTCCAAAAGGTTTCCGTGCGCGCAGGGGTCTGAACTGGGGCGTCATCGGCCTGCTCTACACGTCGTTCTACATGTGCCGCTATAATTTCTCCATAGCGAACAAGTCGATCGCCACGGAGTTCGGGTTCACCAACGAGCAGATCGGCTGGATCATTTCGGTGAACATGTTCGCGTATGGCTGCGGACAAATCCTCAACGGCTTGCTGACCGACAAACTCGGCGGCAAACGCGCGATGCTCATCGGCGCGGCGGGCACCGTGATCCTGAACATCCTGTTCGGCGTGGCGTCGTTCTGGGGGCTTTTGGGGCTGTTCATCATGTTGCGCGGCATCGACGGGTATTTGCAGGCGTTCGGTTCGCCGGGCTTCATCAAGATCAATGTCACGTGGTTCAACAAACGCGAGCGCGGCAAGTTCTCCGGCATTTTCGGCTTCATGATAAATCTCGGGCGGCTCGGCATTTTCTGGCTCGGGCCTTCGCTTCTCGCGGGCTTCACGCTCGCGGGGATGTTCCACGTCGATCCGTTGCACTGGCGCTGGTTGTTCTGGGTGCCGGCGGGCATCGCCACGGTGGTGGCGATCGTGTTTGCGTTTGTCGTGAAGGCCACGCCGGAGGAGGCGGGTTATCATATCGACTCCTTGAAGGAGCCGGACTCCTCGCTGGGCGGG
The DNA here is from genome assembly GCA_031263125.1 of Opitutaceae bacterium. Taxonomy (GTDB): domain Bacteria; phylum Verrucomicrobiota; class Verrucomicrobiia; order Opitutales; family Opitutaceae; genus Ereboglobus. Next base: position 1,634 of record JAISGL010000092.1, read on the forward strand.
GCCGGCGGGAAAGACCCGACGATCAGGGATGTGTTCATGCGCATCGTCACCAATCCCGTGATCTGGGTGGTGGCGTTCGCCTACGCCTGCACGGGCACGGTGCGGCAAAGCGTCGACCAGTGGTTTCCGCGTTATGTGCAGGAGGTGTTCAACACGGACTTGAAGAGCACGCATTTCTTTTTGCTGGGCACGTTGATTCCGATCGTGGCCTCGGCGGGGTCGCTGGTATCGGGTTATATTTCCGACACGTTTGTCAACGGACGCCGCGCGCCCGTGGCCGCGGTGATTTATTTTATCGAGACGATAATCATCCTCATCGCGGCGCAAATGAGCACGCTCAACGGCGTCATCGTGTTTTTCATCCTGATCGCGTTCACCGCGAACTCGACGCACTCATTGCTCGGCACGGCGGCGGCGATGGATATCGGCGGCAGAAAGATGGCCGGTTTTGCGGCGGGCGTGATCGACTCGTTTCAATATTTCGGCGGCTTGCTGTCGGGCTTCCTGCTGGGCCGCCTGCTCGACGGCGAGGGCTGGGTGTTCGATGTGTTCAGCTTCATGCACAAACTCATACTCGGCACGCCGCCGGAGGGCAACATGGGGTGGGGATTGTATTTCTACTTCATGGCGCCGTTTGGCATGGTGGGCTGCGTATTGATCCTGTTCGGCGCAAGGTTGAGCAAGAAGCACGGCATGACGCTGTGAGTAGCGCGGACGTCCCGCCCGCGATTCCGCGCGATTCCGCATGATTCCGCACGATTATCATTTTTGATTCCGCACGATTATCATTTTGATTCCGCGCAATTTCGCGCAATTCCACACGATTTCGCACGATTTCACGCAACACGTTCCTGTTTTTTTTCGCGAACATGCCTTCGCTCTTCAACCGCGCTAAACGGATGATCGCATCTGCCGCGACATTCACCGTCGCGACATTCACCGCCGCCATCGCCACCGCCACCGCTGCCATCGCTGCTGCCATCGCTGCCATCGCCGCTGCCGCTGCCGCTTTCGCTTTCGCCGCCGCTCTCGCGTTTGCGTCTGCGCTTGCGCCTGTGTCCGCGCGCGCCTCCGAATCCGCCGCCGAGTATTCGTTGCGCGAATGGCACGGCAGCGACGGTCTGCCCGACGAAGTTGTCCACGCGGTCGTGCAGGACGCGCAAGGTTATCTCTGGGTCGCGACCGAGGGCGGCCTCGCGCGTTTCAACGGCATCCGTTTCGACGCCTTCGCGCCGCCCGCCGATGCCACGGGACCCGACGGCGGCGCGGGCGCCGGCGCCGGCTCGCGCGGAGTTCCGGCAATCGCGAATCATCGCGGACACGGTTTGCTCCTCGCCTATGGCAACGGCGAAATCTGGCAATGGACCGGCTCCGAACTCCGCCGCGCGCCGGTCGCCGCTCTCTTCTCCAAAGGCCGCATCGTCTCGTGGTTCACGCAGGCAGACGGCGCGCTCTGGGCGGATTTTTCCGACGGCCATCTCGAATGTCTGCGCGACGGACGCGTCACCAAAATTACGCTCGGCCACTCGCCGCTCGCCGGCCACCCGCTGCGCTTCGCCGACGACGGGGAGGGCGGCGTGTGGATCGCCGCGCGCGCCGCGCTGTATCATTTCCGCGCACGGGACGCCGAGGACGCACGGGACGCCGCCGCCACGCAAACATCCACCACGACCACGCAAACATCCGCCGCCGCGATCGCGCAAACATCCGCCACGACCACGCAAACATCCGCCGTCGCGATCGCGCAGACATCTGTCGCCACGCAAACAGCATCCGCTGCCGCCGCCGCGCACGCGCAAACGACGGCCGTCACCGCAAGCATCATCCTGCCGCCGTTTCCGGCTGATTTTTCGCGTGACGAAATCGGCATCGCAAGCAGTCGCCGCGGCAAACCCTGGATCATCGCGGGCGACGTGCTCGGCCGCTGGGAC
>JAISGL010000140.1 GCA_031263125.1 Opitutaceae bacterium
GCGGGGCGGAGTTTTTTGTCCACCACGATGAGGTCGTCGATTTTGTGTTTTTCGAAGAGGCGCATGGCGTCGACGCTGAGGGCGTTTTCGTCGATGATCTTGGGGGCGCGGGTCATGAAATGGGAGACGGGTTTGGCGAGGAAGTTGTCGCCGGTGAGGGCGGCGCGGCGGAAATCGCCGTCGGTGAGGATGCCGGCGAGTTTTTTGGTCTTGGGGTCGATGATCGCGATGCAGCCGGACTTGGCGGCGGTCATGGCGAGGATGGCTTCCTGGAGTGTGCCGCCGGCGGTGATGAGGGGGAGCCGGTCGCCGGTGCGCATGATGTCTTTCACTTTGAGGAGCAGGAGGCGTCCGAGGTTGCCGGCGGGGTGGCGGAGGGCGAAATCTTCCTTGGTGAAGCCGCGGGTTTCGAGGAGGACCATCGCGAGGGCGTCACCGAGGGCCATGGCGGCGGTCGTGCTGGCGGTGGGGGCGAGTTCGAGCGGGCAGGCTTCGCGGGGGACTTTGTAGAGGAGGCGGCAGTCGGCGTGGCGCGAGATGTCGGAGTCGGGGAAACTGGTGAGGGCGAGGATTTTCACGCCAAAGCGTTTCAGGACGGGAATGATGCGGAGGATTTCCTCGGACTGGCCGGAGTTGCTGACGAGAAAGGCCATGTCGCCTTCCTGGCAGAGGCCGAAGTCGCCGTGGAGGGCTTGCGTGGGGTCGAGAAAACAGGAGGTGATGCCGGTGCTGTTGAAGGTGCCGGTGAGTTTTTGCGCGATGTGGGCGGATTTGCCGACGCCGGAGAAGATGAGTTTGCGGCCGGCGGCGGCGGTGTCGGCGACCATGCGGGCGGCGCGAGCGAAGTCTTCGTCGAGCGCGGCGGCGGTCGCGGAGAGGGCGTCCATTTCGAGGCGGATGCAGGCGCGGGCGCGGGTGAGGGCGGTTTTTGTGGCGAGTGTCATTGATTTGAATTGTGTCCGGTGGCCAGTTTCAGAAATTACACGGGAGTTTTTGTCGTTCAAATCCTTTTCCGCTTCCTGTTTCAAGATGAGTTTCCGCTGGTCCATTGTTTCCGTGTTCATGTGCGCCGTGCTGCTTCTGGCGGCAGGGTGCTGGTGGCGCGTGGACAACGGCGCCTACGTGGCGGAGGTCGATGAGCCGGAATACCGGCGCGCGAAGGAACTGCTCAGGCAGGGGCGCGCGAATGAGGCGTTGATGGAGTTTGACAAGGTGCTTTCGAAGCGGGGGCTTAACAACGCGCCGGAAACGCACATGGACATGGCGATCATCAACCAGCAGCACATGCGTGACCAGCTGGCGGCGATTTATCATTACCAAAAATACCTGACGTTGATGCCGAACGCGCCGCGCAGCGACGTGGTGCGGCAGCGCATCGACGCGGCGAGGCGCGAGTATGTGAGCACGCTGCCGGGACGTCCGTCGCTGGACCTGGCGGGCGCGCCGGCGGATTATGTGGAAACGATCAACCGGTTGCGCGCGCAAAACGAGCAATTGCGCGCCGCGCTCGCCGCGGCGCAGGCGGCGGCGGGGTTGACGCCCGGGAGCGCGGGCGCGCAGCGCGGCACGCAGTCGGGCGCGCGCGCGGTGACGGTGGAAAATCCGGTCGTGGTCGCGGCGCCGTATTCGCCGTCGAATGCGACGCAGGCGGGACAAGGCGGTTTAGTCGCCGCGCAGCCCCGGAATCAGGCGGGCAATCCCGCGACAGGTTCGCAATCCGCCAGCCGGCAGCCCGCGCAAGCCCAGTCGCAGCAGGCGACTGCCACGGTGCGTCCGCAATCCCAGCAGCCGGCGCAACTCCAGCAACAGGCGCAAACGCAGCCCCGGCAGCCGGCGGCGGCGCGGCGTCACACGGTGCAGTTGAAGGATACGCTCTACAGTATTTCGCGGCAGTATTACGGCACGGCGACGAACGCGCAGGTGGAGGGAATCGTAAACGCGAATCGCGACGTGCTGGAGTCGCGCAACACGCCGTTGCGCGCAGGCATGATATTAAAAATCCCGTGATAATGCGGCAAAAACGGGAACGCTGATTTGGCGGATTTTTTTATTTTTAAACCCACGACCGATACCAAACTCACGACAGATACCAAACCCACGACAGATATTAAAATCACGATATATATTAAACCCATGACAAATATAAACCCACGACATATCCAGATGAATGAACAAAATACCACGGCAACGATTATTGAAAAGAAGCACGGGCGACCGGTCCGCCGCGCGTGCCTGCTGGCACTCGCCGCGGCGACGTGCCTGCTGATGAGCGGGTGCGAAACGTTTCGCGCATGGGGAGAGAAGAGCAGCAGCACGCCGGGCACGGTCGGCGGAAGCATGTCGATCCCGCTGGGGAAGAAAAAGTGAGGGAATTTTTGTGGGATGTTAGATTTTCGATTTTGGATGTTGGATTGTGGATGCCGGGGCAATAGGGAAAAATATTTATAATTGATGTTACGCGACCGGCAGGGTTTTGTAGGGCCTGACCTTGTGTCAGGCCGCGCTCGCGTAAGAAGCCGCACAGTAATTCGCGGCCTGACACAAGGTCAGGCCCTACGTGCCGCGTAACATCAGTTTATAACTGATGTTACGTGGTGCGTACGTAGCGCAGGCTGCCAAGCCTGCTGACGAGGCGAAGCCTCGCCTGATTCGAAAAAACGAACACCCGACGGCGTGCGACAGGCAAAGCAGGCTTGGCAGCCTGCGCTACGAGAGGTCTGACACAAGGCAAGGCTCTGCAAAATCTGCCGCGCATGCGCGGACGAATCCACCGGCTGCGTGACATTAATGAAGCAGCAACTCCCCAAGCTAAAATCCGCAATCGAAAATCCAAAATCATACAAAACCGAGCGGCTTGAATGTGGCGCCGAGGATGTCGGGCGTGGTTTTGCAGGCGAACCAGTTTTGGAGCACCGTCGCGTAAACCTGGCGGAAG
>JAISGL010000164.1 GCA_031263125.1 Opitutaceae bacterium
GTCCGAACAACGCCTTCATGGTGCGCTGATTTTTGAATAATTTTTCCAGGATGAGCATCCCCTCAGCCTTATCACCCTCTGTTTTCCTGGCAAGTATTATATCACAACATGTCTAATATACATTATCCATTTTCCATTATATATTATCGGTCAGGATTTGAGCGTGGCCAGCGCGGCGGCCAGTATGCGTTGCGAGTTGGGGAGTTGTTCGATTTCGACGGGGGGGCTGTAGATCGCGGGGGCGTCGATGGTGCCGACGCGCTGGATGGGGGCGTCGAGTTCGTCGAAGGCTTCGTTCTGGATCATATAGGCGAGTTGCGCGCCGGTGCCGCAGAAGGGGCGTTGTTCCTCGGCGATGAGGACGCGGTGCGTTTTGCGCACGGAGGCGAGCACGGTGTCGAGGTCGAGGGGGCGGATGGTGCGCAGGTCGACGATTTCGGCGGAGATGCCGTGTTCTTGCTGGAGTTGTTGCGCGGCGGCGAGGGATTGGATGACGGGGCGTCCGTAGGTGACGATGGTGAGGTCGGCGCCGGGGCGTTTCACGTCGGCAAGGCCGAGGGGGATGGTGCTGTCGGCGGCGGCGGGGACTTCGCCTTCGAGGCCGTAGAGGATGGTGTTTTCGAGGACGAAGACGGGGTCGTTGTCGCGGATGGCGGATTTGAGGAGGCCTTTGGCGTCGCGGGGCGTGGCGGGCACGACGACTTTCACGCCGGGGTGGTGGGCGAGGATGTTTTCGGGGGTGTGCGAGTGGGTCGCGGCGACGTTGGTGCCGCCGTTGGCGGGGCCGCGGATGACGATGGGGCAGTTGATTTGTCCGCCGCTCATGTAGCGGAGGTTGGCGGCGTTGTTGAGGATTTGGTCGAAGGCGACGGAGTAGAACGACCAGAACATGAGTTCCATGACGGGGCGGAGGCCGAGCATGGATGCGCCGATGCCCAGGCCGATGAAGCCGGCTTCGGAGATGGGGGTGTCCACGATGCGTTTGGGGCCGAATTTTTCGAGGAGGCCTTCGGTGACTTTGTAGGCGCCGTGGAACTGGCCGACTTCTTCGCCGAGGATGACGACGTTTTCGTCGCGCGTGAGTTCCTCGGACATGGCGTGCCGGAGCGCCTCGCGGTAGGTGATGAGTGGCATGGTGGTGTGAGTGCGTGGGTGGTGGTGCGCGGGTGGTGGTGCGCGGGTGGTTTTGGTGATTGGGTTTGAGTTTGAGAGTGTGGAGGCGGGGGGAGGGGGGGAAATTCCAAATCCCAATGGCCAAACTCCAAAAAAATCCCAAAGGTCCAAAAAATCCCAAAGGCCAGGAAATCTCAAAGGTCAGGAAATCTCAAAGGCCAAACTCCAAATTCCAAATTCGGAATTCGGAATTTGGAATTTGGAGAAATATCGGAGGGGGGATTTTAACGGGTGCGGGTGCGGCTGCGGCGTGGCGGGCAGGCTTGGCAGCCTGCGCTACGGGCGGCGGACGGACTTGGGTGGCGCGGATTGGTTTTTTTTGGAGTTTGATCATTGGCGTTTGAGATTTCCGGCGGGGGTTCCAGCGCGTCTCGCGCTGGTGCGGTGCGGATTGTTTTTTTGGAATTTGATCATTGGTCATTGGGATTTCCAGCGCGTCTCGCGCTGGCAATGTCAGCTGAAGAAGAGGCGGCCGCCGGAGACGCGCTGGGTTGGGTTGTCGGCTTCCCAGTAGACGTCTTTCTGGATGTCTTCGGGCGTGGGGAAGGGGCTGGCTTCGGCGAAGTCGGCGGCGAAATCGGCTTCGGCGCGGGCTTCGGTGTCGATTTGGCCGGCGAGTTTGTCGTCGAGGATGCCTTCGGTTTGGAGGATGCGACGGAAGAGGGCGAGCGGGTCTTTCGTGCGTTGGTAGTCTTCGATTTCGGTTTTGCTGCGGTAGGTTTTGTCGGGGTCGGCGACGGAGTGGCCGCGGTAGCGATATGTCATGATTTCAACGAGGGCGGGTTTCGATTCCTCGCGGGCGCGGCGGAGGAGGGGGGCCATTTTGGCGCGGACTTCGTAGAGGTCGTGGCCGTTGATGATGTCCCATTTCATGTCGTAGCCGGCGGCGCGGGTGGCGAGTTCGCCGGCGGAGGAGCGGGCTTGGGAGGTGCCCATCGAGTAGCCGTTGTTTTCGATGATGAAGACGACGGGGAGGCTCCAGAGCGAGGCGAGGTTGTAGGCTTCGTGGACGGTGCCTTGGTTCACGGCGCCGTCGCCCATGAAGGCGAGGGCGGCGGCTTTGATGTTTTTGTATTTGAGCGCGTAGGCGAGGCCGGCGCCGAGGGGGACCTGGCCGCCGACGATGCCGTGGCCGCCCCAGAAGTTGCGGCTTGGGTCGAAGAAGTGCATCGAGCCGCCTTTGCCTTTCGAGCAGCCGGTGATTTTGCCGTAGAGTTCGGCCATGAGGGACTTGGTGTCCATGCCGATGGCGATGGCGTGGCCGTGGTCGCGGTAGGCGGTGATGAGGTGGTCGTCTTTGCCCATGAGGGAGCAGCAGCCGACGGCGACCGCTTCCTGACCGATGTAGAGGTGGAGGAAGCCGCCGATTTTTTTTGCCTGGTAGGCGCGGAGGGAACGTTCTTCGAAGCGGCGGATGCGGACGAGTTTGCGGTAGAGTTCGATGCGTTCGTCGCGGGTGAGGGCGGTGTTGATCGCGGCTGTGTGCGCGGGGTTCGGGCCGGGGGCGGCGGGTAAGGGCGGCGCGGCAGATGGTGGGGGTGGCGTGGCGGGTGAGGTGGGCGCGGCGGGTGGTGAGGTCGGTGCCGGAGCGAGTGGTGGTGCGGTGGCGGCTGCCGGCGCGGCGGCGGCGGGTTTATCGGTGGGTTTCTTGCTCACGATTTTATTATAGGAGGGAAGGTGGGCGGGATTTTTGGCGGAGGATTTGCGTGTTCAAGGAAAATGTCCCGCGGGCGAAGTCAAATAAACAGGGACAGGTTAAACACAAGCTAAGGTAAATTGAAGTTGACACTTGAATTTTGCAAATCAAAAGAATTTATATAATATTGTGTATATCAATAACTTGAGTGATGTTGCTTGAGGATTTGCAGTACAAATTTACTGCGGCAAGTTGAGCAATGGGCAAAGTTGGGCAGGGCAGGGCAAGGCAAAGTCAGGCAATGGGCAATAGCAATGGGCAAGGAGCAATACACCTCTCATCCCTCCCTCACTCCCCCTTCATCCTTCACTCACTCATTCCTTCATTCCCTCACTCCTTCACTCCCTCATCCCTCTTTGCGTTTCCTTGCACATCTTCCTCCACGATTTTTGCCTCGCCGATTTCGACGGTGCCTTTGCGGAGTCTTCCGGTGAGCGTGGTGCTCGGGCCGTCCTGACCGAAGAAATCCGCGCCGGTTTCGAGCAGCGTGGGGATTGACTGCGCGAGCGTGGCGCTTCTGTTGGGCACACTGAGCTTGGCGCGCCACAGGATGGTGCGCTTCTTCCCGGTGTCCTTGGCGGCGAACGTGGCGTAATCATACGCGCCGATAAGTATGAAATGCCGCCCTTCCGTGATGTCGGGGAGATTGTAGTTGCGGTCAAAACTGCCGGGCGTGCGGTTGTCTTTGTCCGTGGAAACGATGGCGAGCATCTGGCCTTCGTTGAGCTGCACCGGAGGGGTCCCGGTGTCCCCCATGTCGAGATCGTCGGGATTGATGCTGCCCCACGCGTAAATGATAACGAGCGCGGGCTTCGGGGTGTTGCCGGTGGCCTGGCGGAAATTTTGTTTTTCGAGGGCGGCGATGATCAGCGGTTCGACGTCATCGCGCGGCGGCATGGGTTCCTCGCCCGCGTAGACGGCGCCGAGTTCCAGCGCGCCGACGGTGCCGAGCACGTAGTATTGCGGTTTCTCCGCCGTGGGGGGCCTGTATTTCTGGCCGGCCTTGGTGCGGTCGGCGGCGACGGTGACATCGGGCGGGTCATCCATCATGCCGACGCACGAGGTGAGAGCGAGGCAGAGCATCAACAAAAGCGGCGGAAACAAACGGGACACATGGGACAAACAGGACACATGGGACACATGGGACAAACGGGATAAACAGGACGGGATCGCGCACACGGCGAGCGCCGCGACCCATCGAAAAGAATGCGTGAAAATCATGTCCTGATCTGATGCGCCCCGGCGGCTTTCGCGGCAAATGTTTTCGCACGCGCAAAAAACGCGCGCGCCGGCGATTCCTCCCTTGCAAACCCGCGCCGGCAGGCTCTCTCTCTTTTTTTCTCAACCAACGCCACAACCAACGTCAGCAATGATCGGCCGTCTCTCACAACTCCTGGACCCTTCCCGCATCACGCTCTCCATCCAGAGCACGCGGAGAACCGTCGCGATCAACGAAGTCGCGCGACTCCTCGACGGCCACCCCAACGTGACCAATTTCCAAGGCTTCTACAACGAACTCCTCGCGCGCGAACGCATCGACACCACCTGTCTCGGCAACGAAATCGCCATCCCCCACGCGCGCACCGAGCACGTGCAAAAAATCGTGCTCGCCGTGGGCCGCAGCAACCAGGGCGTGCTTTTTGAAAACTGCAACCAGACCGTGAAACTCATGTTCGTGCTCGGCACCCCGAAGACCAATCCCGGCACCTACCTCGCCATCGTCAGCGCCCTCTGCCGCCTCCTCAAGGACCCCGCCAATCGCGAGACTTTCATGAGCGCGCCGACCCCGGAGGCGTTTATCCAGGCCGTCGTCGCCACCGAGGAAAAACTGCTCGGCGCCGCCGCGCGCTGAGGTTTCACCGCCACCGACCACCGTCGCCGTTCACCGTCGCCGCTCATCGTCGCCGCTCATCGTCACCGATCACTGTCACCAACCACCGTTCACCGAGCCGCCTCCGAACCTTTTTTGCGCCGTGCCCGAAAAATCTGCAAAAAATCCGCACACACCTCCACGCGACCACGCCTCCGCGCATAACCACGCTTCTGCATCCGCGCACGACCACGCCTCCGTGTCCGCGAACGGTCACGCTTCCGCGAACGACCACGCCGCCGCGCATGCCGCGAACGGCCACGGTTCCGCGAACGCCCACACCTCCGCGCATGCCGCGAACGCGCACGACCACGCCTCCGCGCACGACCGGCCCGCGACGGGCGGACGCCCCGACTGGGTTCCCGAAAACGCCGGCGCCGCCTTTGCCACCTGGGTCATCGAAGGCGTGAAGCAGACGGGCGATTTTGCCCCGCCGTCGAACACGCCGCCGCCGCGCCGCCGCCAGCTCTCAACCGACGACTACGTTGCCGGCATCCAAAAACGTGACACAGCCATCCTCGCGCGCGCCATCACGCTCATCGAAAGCTCCGCGATCGCGCACCAGGAACAGGCGCAGCAACTCCTCGCCCGCATCCTCCCCGACACCGGCAAATCCATGCGCGTCGGCATCACCGGCATCCCCGGCGCGGGCAAAAGCACCGCCATCGAGGCGCTCGGCACGCGCCTCTGCGAAAAAGGCCACCGCGTCGCCGTCCTCGCCGTCGACCCCTCGAGCAGCGTCCACGGCGGCAGCATCCTCGGCGACAAAGTGCGCATGGAAAAACTCGGACGCCAGCCCGGCGCCTTCATCCGCCCCTCGCCCTCCGGCGGCTCGCTCGGCGGCGTCGCCCGCAAAAGCCGCGAGACAATCCTCCTCTGCGAAGCCGCCGGCTACGACATCATCATCGTCGAAACCGTCGGCGTCGGCCAAAGCGAAGTCACCGTGCGCTCCATGGTTGATTGTTTCCTGCTCCTCTCCATCGCCGGCGCGGGCGACGAAGTGCAAGGCATCAAAAAAGGCATCATGGAACTTGCCGACATCATGGTCGTGAACAAAGCCGACGGAGATAACAAAATCCGCGCCATGGCCACCCGCGCCGAACTCGAACGCGTGCTCCACTACCTGCGCCCCGCGACCGAAGGCTGGACCACGCCCGCGCTCACCGCGTCCGCCATCACCGGCGAAGGCATCTCGAAAGTTTGGGAGACCGTGCTCGATTTTTTCAAAACCTGCCGCGAGACCGGAATCCTCGCGGAACGCCGCCGCGACCAGTCCATTGCCTGGACGCACTCGCTTATCCGGGAGGCGCTCCTGAGCGAATTCTACCATGCGCCCGCTGTGCGTGTGATGTTGCCGCAAATCGAGCAAGCCGTCGCCAACGGCCGGAAACCCTCGCTCGCCGCCGCGCGAGAACTGCTGGCGCTCTGGAAGCGATAGCCTCGCGACGCGACCGGCAGATTTTGCAGAGCCTGACCTTGTGTCAGACCGTGCAAAATCTGCCGGTCGCGTAACATCAGTTTAATCAGTCGCAAAGGATGCGCCCGAAAATAACATTGTTGTTTTTAAGTCACCTTATCGCTCGCAGCAGTCCTCGAATGTAAGATGTGTTATATTCGAGAACGTCCAAAATAAAAAAAGGGATTGATTTTGAAAAATAAAATCATATCCTTCCGAACGGTTGCCGGGCATGTGCGGCAACCGTTCGGAATTTCGCATATTTTACCCATATAACTGATGTTACGCGGCGCGCAGAGCCTGACCTTGTGTCAGACCCTGCGCACTGCACTGCATCAGTGAAGAAAACTCACCGTCCGACAATGCGTTTGATCTTTTCCGATGTTTTTTCCCAAGGGATGCCATGCGCCTTTCCGGCGCGTATATCCGCAATCCGTTTATGCACCGTTGCCGGCCAAACCTTGGAATGAGCGACCTCTTGTCCGCCATGCGATGCGAGTAAAATGCGATCAACCAATTCCGCCACCATATCCTGCGGCAGCGACCGCGATTCCTCCACGATTTGGTCGATTGTCATTGGCATGAACCGGAACGTAACGCCATTGCGCACGCTGGCAAGCGCGCAAGTCCCGCGCACCCCTCCCTCATCCCCTCATCCCCTCACTCATTCCCTCATTCCCTTACTCATTCCCTCATTCCCTCACTCATCCTTCATCCCTCATCCTTCATCCCTCCCTCCTCTTTTTAGCCTTTTCACCCCGTGCGCTTCCCCATTCACTCCCACCTCCATCATACCAACCAACATCATGGCACTCGAAACCAACCTCCTCGCCAAGGCGGCCAACCAGGCCCGCGGCCTCGCCATCGACGCCGTCCATAAATGCTCCTCCGGGCACCTCGGACTCCCCCTCGGCTGCGCCGAAATCGGCGCCGTCCTCTACGGCAACGTCCTCCAGCACAACCCCGCCGCCCCCAAATGGCTCAACCGCGACCGCTTCGTGCTCTCCGGCGGCCACGGCTCCATGTTCCTCTACTCGTGGCTCCACCTGAGCGGCTACGACCTCCCGCTCGACGAACTCAAAAACTTCCGCCAGCTCCACAGCAAAACCCCCGGCCACCCCGAGTTCGGCGAAACCCCCGGCGTCGAAGCCACCACCGGCCCGCTCGGCCAGGGCATCGCCAACGCCGTCGGTTACGCCGTCTCCGGCAAAATGGCCGCGGCCCGTTTCAACACCGCCGGACACGTCATCCTCGACAACCACGTCATCGCCCTCGCCGGCGACGGCTGCATGCAGGAAGGCATCGCGATGGAAGCCGCGGCCTTCGCCGGATTCCAAGGTCTCGACAACCTCATCCTCATCTACGACTCAAACGACGTCACCCTCGACGCCATGGCCGACAAATCGCAAAGCGAAAACACCGCCATGCGCTTCAAAGCCATCGGCTGGGACGTGATCCTCCTCACCGAAGGCCACGACCTCGCCGCCATCCAGAAAGCCCTCAACAAAGCCAAAAAAACCAAAACCGGCAAACCGCAGCTCATCATTGCCAAGACAAAAATCGGCAAAGGCATCCCCGAAGTCGAAGGCACCTCGAAAGGCCACGGCGAAGGCGGCGCCAAGTTCGCCGACACCGCCCGCGCCGGACTCGGCCTCCCCGCCGGCCAACCCTTTTACGTGAGCGACGACGTCCGCGCCTATTTCGAAAACCACAGGAAACGCTGCATCCGCAACTACAACAAATGGGGCAAAACCTACAAAGCCTGGCGTGAAGCCAACCCCGACAAAGCCGCGCTCCTCGACTCGCGCAACGCGCCCATCAGCGCCGCGCACCTCCTCGAAAAAGCAATCCCCCTGTTCCCCGCCGAAGCCCGGCTCGCCACCCGCGCCGCCGGCCGGGACGTGCTCCAACCCATCGCCGCCGCGCACCCGCTCCTCATCTCCGGCAGCGCCGACCTCTACGGCTCGACGCTCAACTACATCGCCGCCGCGCCCGACTTCGACAAAACCAACCGCGCCGGACGCAACATCCGCCACGGCATCCGCGAACACGCCATGGCCGGCATCAACAACGGCATCGCCTATGACGGCATCTTCCGCACCTCGTGCGCGACCTTCCTCGTCTTCGCCGACTACTCGCGCCCCGCGATGCGCATCGCCGCGCTCGCGAAACTCCCCGTCACCTACATCTACACGCACGACTCCATCGGCGTCGGCGAGGACGGCCCCACGCACCAACCCGTCGAAACCGTCTCCGGCCTTCGCGTCATCCCGAACATGGACGTCATCCGCCCCGCCGACCCGGAGGAAACCGCGGGCGCCTTCGCCGCCGCGATGGAACGCACCGGCGGCCCCACGCTCCTCGCGCTCACCCGCCAGGCCGTGCCGATGCTCAACGACATCCCCCCGCACATCCGCCGCGCCGGCGTGCTGAAAGGCGGATACGTTGCCATCCAGGAAACAGCGCCCCTCACGCACATCCTCCTTGCCGCCGGCAGCGAATTGCAGCACGCCATCGCCGCCGCGAAAATCCTTGGCCCCGGAGTGCGCGTCGTCTCGATGCCCAGCTTCAAACGCTTCAACGAGCAACCCAGGGAGTACCGCGACTCGATCCTCCCGCCCGATTGCCGCAAACGCGTCTCGCTCGAAGCCGGCGTCACGCCGCTCTGGCGCGAATACGTGGGACTTGACGGCATCACCATCGGCATCGACCGCTTTGGCATCAGCGCCCCCGGAGGCGCCGCGATGAAAGAGCTGGGCATCACCGCCGACGCCATGGTTGCCGCCGCGCAGTCGCTGTAATTCTGAAAACAAGAAACGCGGGTCAACATCCCCGCGCCAGGGAACGCCGATCTCCAGATCAGCGTTTCCAAGCGCGGGGACTCGGTCATAAATAAATCGCCATTTATGAGGGGTCAATAAAGCGATCAAGTTGATGGCGGCGGCAGCTGTGATAGTGACGAACCATTTGCGCAAACCGGTGCGCTTCCGCCTCTCTTTGGCGTGGCGAATTCATTTTAGCCGGGTCCCTTACACTCCTGAAACTGACTGGCTGCAACGTCTTCATATTTCTGGTCGGTGGTCGCCGGTCGCCGGACGCCTTAGCCCGAGTTCCGCAGTTCGAGAAGTGCGATTGTTGACAGACAAGGGGTTGACATTTTTTTTGCTACGTTTTCGGCACTACATTGCTGATGAGGCGCGGGCCGGCGGGCAGGCGCAGGCCGAGGTGGGCGAGCAGTTGG
>JAISGL010000180.1 GCA_031263125.1 Opitutaceae bacterium
ATAAAATTGAAAAATACCCATAATTTGTGAGTTTTTTTGGTTGGGCGGGCGCCCCGAGACCGCCTTCAGCCAGGTGCGCCTACCCCGGGGGTCTCGGGGAGACCGCCCTACCAAAAAACCTCTTCCGCGTAACATCAGTCAGTCATTCACTCCCTCACTCCCGCACTCCCTCACTCCCTCACTCCCGTCCTCCCTCACGCACTCCCTCACTCATCCTCAGAGCGGCTTGCCTTCTTCGTCGAATTGCACGGGGGAGCCGAGCGTGGCGCCGGTGTTCACGGTCGACTTCGGCGCGATGTCGTTTGGCGTACAATGCGGATGCGACATCGAGAACGCCTTTTCACCACTGCCCGCGCCAAAGGTGTACGTGATCGGGCTGCCGGTGCCGGGGCTTACTTTGCGCACGTATTGCGTGATGCTGTCCGGCTTGATGGCATCGTCGCCATCGCCAAGTCCGGCGCTGGCAAGCGTGCCGTCACTCGAAACGGAAATCGCAAAAATCTCGCCGGGACGCGCGGCTCGCGGGTGCTCCAGCGCGATCTGCTGCATTGCGAGGCCGATGTTGCGCGCGTCGAGCGCAAGCGCCTTGCCCGCGGAATTGCGCCGGAGTTTCTGATACGCGGGCGCCGCCAGCATCGCGAGCAGGCCGACGATCACGACCACAATCATGACCTCAACGAGAGTGAAGCCTTTGCGAGGGGGAGGCAGTGTGTGTTTCATGGCGCGTGTTGTGTGTTTCCGCAACGAACGCGGCACTTTGTGAAAGGCAAACGTCGTCGGAGTATTTTGCCCCTGTTCGACCAACCGGTGACGCTTCGGTGCCCGACTTATTCCAATATGCGTTCACGTCGGGACTGGCGCGCGGCGGCGGGTGTTTTTCGAGCGCGGGGAGTTTCCGCGTCGGAGCCGGCGAGAGCGAGGGCGGGGGCGAGGGTGGGCGGGTTCGGCGCCGCGCGCGCGAAGACGTCCGGCAAGCGCCGCGTGTCCGCCGCCTGCATATGTTTTCATCGCGCATCCCGGCGACGGCGTCGCGGAGCTTCGCCCGCCATTTCCACCGCCTGCCCTTCGCCATTCTCGCCGCCTGTTTTTTGCCTGCGCTGTTTCCGGTATGCGCCGGGCGCCAGGCCCATGAGGCGTTTGAAAACGACGCACAAATATTCGACGTGTTCGAAGCCGGTCAGGCCGGCGATTTTTTTCAGCGGGAAATCCGTCTCCTGGAGCAACTGGCTGATTTTCGCCACCTGCACGCGGCGAATCTCGGTCTGCGGCGAACATTTCAAATGCGCGCGGAATTTTTTCTCCAGCACGCTGCGCGACGTGTAAACCTGCCTGAGCACCTGCCCGACCGTAAGCCCGTGGCACGCGTGTTCGCGGATGTGGTGGATCGCGGCGGCGACGATCCTGTCGTTGATCGCAAAGGTGTCCGTCGATTGGCGGCAGACAACGCCGGCGGGAGCCACGCGCACGTCGCCCGCCTCCGGCTGGAGGCCGTTCATGAGGCCGCCGTCCATGAGGCCGGCGAGGCATTCGGCGGCGAGATAGCCGGATTGGAACGCATTTGTCGCCACGCTCGAAAGCGGCGGCGCGCCCAAGTCGCAGCGAAGCGTGTCGTTGTTGACGCCGAGCACGGCGACCTCCTCCGGCACGTGCAGGCCGGCTTCCCGCGCGGCGGCGATTACGAGTTGCGCCTGCATGTCGCAGCACGCCATGACCGCGACGGGCCTGGGCATGCGGCGCAGCCACTGCGAAATCGCGGCGGTCTGGCGCGCCTCCCACGCGGGCGTGGGATCGCCGGGATATTCGACGTCGAGCACTTCGCATTTTTTGCCCGCCAGTCGCGCGGCCTCCGCAAAACCGTCGCGTCGCTCGCGCGACCACGCCTCGTTTTCGTAGCCGTTGAAACCGAGCGTGCGGAAGCCGCGCTCCATGAAGTGCGCCGCGCCGAGGCGTCCGATGGCGGTGTTGTCGGGGCGGATTTTCGGGACGCCGGCAAACGGCGCGGTGTCGTTGAGATCGACGAGCGGGATTTTCAGTTGCGCGCAAATCCCGGCGAACGCGGGCGTGGTGTGGCGGCTGATGACGCCGTCCCATTTTCGATCGCGCAACCAGGCGTCGTCCGTCGCGGCGCGCGCCTCGCCGTCGAGAAAAAATGCCCACGGGTGATGCAGCCTCGCATAGTGCGCGACGCCTTTGAGCATCGCCGTTGATTCCTCAAAACGCAGGCTGAAAACAAGCAGGACGTGGGGTTTCATGTGGATTGCGGGATGACCAGGGCGAGGTTGGATAAGTTATGAATGACACGCGAAACACTCGAACAAACGCGTGCAGTCTGGACGCGGACCGCGCGCGGGCAAAACTTATTTTGCCCGGCCGTTGCCCGGCCGTATTTCGTCATTTCGTCCGACCTCGATTTGGCGCCGCACCGGCACAATGGTCATGTCTCCCGTGCGCGATTCCCATGCGTAATTCCTGTCCGTGTCCGCGCCTGTGTCTGCGTCTGCGTCCGCGCCCGCGTCCGCGTCCGCATGGTCACACCTTCAGGCGCGCCCGCGTTTCATCGAGGGAAAGACCGTCGATTTGAATGACTTTTTGACGCGATTTGTCGCCGTGCGCGATCGAGACCGCGCGCCTGGGCAGCCCGAGCGCACCGGCCAGAAATTCGCACAACGCTTCGTTTGCCCGCCCTTCGAGCGCGGGCGCGCGCACCTTGACCTTGAGCGCGTCGCCGAGCCAGCCGGCCACCGCGTTGCGTGGCGCGTTCGGGACGGCCCTGATGGCGAGTTTGCAGGAGGCGGCTGGCGCGGGTGCGGGTGCGGATGCGGATGCGGGTGTGGGCGCGGATGCGGATGGAGCGGGTTGGCGGGCGGACATTTCTTTTTGCGGCGTGATTTGACGGTGAAATAAAATCACGTCCCGGCCCGCCCGCAAGAATATCAGCCGGCATTTCGTCCGCAAAAACACACTGTGAAATCCAGTGCAGCGAAATCCGGAGCTGTGAATTCGGAACTGAAGTTCCGCAGCCAAAGGGATGCAGGATGCAAAAGGCACTGGTGCGCTGTTCCCCCATCATCCATCAAACAAACCCGAAACCCACAATTGAGTGAATGCCGTGCGAATGCCTGTCCTGGGAGTGCGGGCATCTCTGCCCGCAATGCGTGTTTGAAATACACCAAGCGGGCGCACGGTGTTTCGCGGGCAGAGATGCGCGCGCTCCCAGGACAGGCCGGTCGCGTAACATCAATTCGGAAAAATGAAAAGCGGGTCGCCAAGCCAAGCGACCCGCTCCGGTTGGAGGCGCGGCAATGAATTGCCACGCGTTCCAAAAAATTCACCGCGCCCTCACGTCGATATTGCCGCCCGAGGCGCGCAACTTCACCAGCGGGCCGCCGCCGTTGACCTTGCCGGACAGGCGGTTTTTCCCGTGGCCGCCCGCGAGCGTGTCAATCCGCACATTGTCGCCGGCCCACACGCGGCCTCCGTTTGTCACCGCGTCGAGCAGCAGCGTGCTCGATTTGTCAAACTGCACACTCACCTCGCCGCCCGACGTAATCAGCACGCACTCGTTGGAAATCTGCGCGAGGTTTGCGTTGATCGTTCCGCCGCTCGTGCGCGCATTCACCGCGCCCCCGACGCCGTTGATCCTGATGTTGCCGCCGCTGGTCGTGATTTGCAAATCGCCCGCCGCGGGTCCCGCCTCCACGTTGCCGCCGCTTGTTACGAGCGCGGCGTTTTGCGCGCAACCCGCAAGCGTGACATCGCCACCGCTCGTGCGCGCATCGACCGGGCCGCCGATGCGCCCGAGTTTCACATCGCCGCCGCTCGTGCGCGCATGCACCGCGCCCGCGATATCGCCCACGATCACATCGCCGCCGGAGGTCGTGAGCGTCGCGTCACAGGAGCGCGGCACGGTCACGTCGAACTCCACATAACCCGACGCGCGGCCCCAGGCGCTCCTGACATATTTCGCGGACGCGCTCACGGAATTGCCCGACTGTTCCATCACCAGGTCGAGCGACTTCGCAATCGCATCGGCATCGGCGTCCGTGTTTGCCTTCGGGAAAATTTGCCGGGCGACGATTCGCACACTTTGAACATCGCCCGGTTCGACGCGCACCTTGCCGCCGGTTGTCCTGACGGAAAGTTTCGCGCCAGATTGCACCTGAAATGTCTTTTCGACCGTCCGCTCGATTTTTGCCGCCGCTGTCGCGGGGAAAAAAACGGCGGAGGAAGCCGCCGCGAAAACGAGCATTGTTTTTGAAAGCATGAAAAAGTTCATGCCATATCAACACGACGGCATCGCGAAAAGTTACACGCCCCGTGGAAAAAATTTTCCCCGGAAAATTTTTCCCGCGCGCTTGGCAAAAAACAACATTTGCGATTCTGTGTCCCTGCATGAAAACGCTCCTCGCCGCCCTCCTCGCCTGCCTTTTCATTTTTTCCGCGTCCGTTTTTTCCGCGGACGCCGCGCGCGCGTCCGGCGCCGATTCGCCCGCCGCCGATCCGCTCGCCACGCTTCGCAAGGAACACCCGCGCCTGCTCTTCACCGCGCAGGACTGGACGGCTTTCGACAAACGCGTGCGCTACCGCGCCGCCGATCCGCAATTCGACGCGCTCATGTCGCAGCTCGAAAAAAACGCCCGCGCCATTCTCGACGCGCCGCCGCTCGAGCGCGTCATGACCGGACGGCGCCTGCTCCACGTTTCGCGCGAGGCGCTCCGCCGCGTGCTCACGCTCGCCGTCGTTTGCCGCGCCACGGGTGACGATGTGTTTTTCCGCCGCGCCGAAAAAGAAATGCTCGCCGTCGCCGCGTTCGGCGACTGGAACCCGGCGCATTTTCTCGACGCCGCCGAAATGACCGCCGCGCTCGCCATCGGCTACGATTGGTTTCACGAAAAACTTTCCACTGGCTCACGCGCCGTCATCCGGCGCGCCATGATCGAAAAAGGACTGCGCGAAGGCATCGACCCCAAGTTGAAACGCAACAGCTGGCACCGCTCTGAAAACAACTGGAACCAGGTCTGCCTCGGCGGCCTCGCGCTCGGCGCGCTCGCCATCGCGGAGGACGAACCCGAACTCGCGCGCGCGATGCTCGCCGCCGCCCGCGCCGGCATTGTCCACGGACTCAAACCCTACGCGCCCGACGGCGTTTATCCCGAAGGCCCCGGCTACTGGAGTTACGGCACCTCGTATCAAGTGCTCATGATCGCCGCGCTCGAATCCGCGCTCGGCGACGATTGGAACCTCTGCGCCAGCCCCGGTTTTCTCGCGAGCGCCGACGCGCAGCTCCAGCTCTGCGGCCCCTCCGGCTTCATGTATAATTTTTCCGACTGCGGCAACGGGCGTCTCTTCGATCCCGCGCTGTTTTGGTTCGCGAAAAAACGCAACAACCCCGCGCTCGCCACCCCGCCCCATCCCACCGGTGAAAACGCACGCTTCCTTCCACTGATCGCGCTCTGGTGGCCGGAGGACGACCTCGCGCCGGAACACCCTATGCTTGATCTACCTCTCGCGTGGAAACCGTCGCGATTAAGGATGCTGACGGAACATTCCGCGCCCTCCGTGCCCGATTTGCCTCTCGCGTGGAAAGGCGCGGGCGCGAATCCCGTCGCCGTTTTCCGCAGTTCGTGGACTGATCTGAACGCACTCTACCTCGCCTGCAAAGCTGGCGCGGCGAACATAAGCCACGGACACATGGACGCCGGCTCGTTTATTTTCGAAGCCGACGGCGTGCGCTGGGCGTTCGACCTCGGAATGCAGAATTACGAATCGCTCGAATCAAAAGGCATGCAAATTTTCGGACGTGCGCAGGACGCGCAACGCTGGACGATTTTCCGCCTGAACAATTTTTCGCACAACACGCTCACAATCGGCGGCCAGCCGCACCGCGTGGACGGGCGGGCGGAGTTTTTGCGCTTCTGGCATGATGAAGACATCACGGACAGCACCGGCAAATCAAGCGGCGCCGAGATCGACCTCTCGCCCGTATTCGCGGGGCAGGCCGGACGCGTGCGCCGCACTTTTGAGTTTCTCCCGCAAGCGCGAATGGTGCGCGTCATGGACACAGTGGAAGGCTCCGCGCCCGGAGCCGAAATACGCTGGGCGATGGTGACAAGGGCGAAAATCCAACTCAGCGAGGACAACAGCGGCAGTCACGCGTTGCTCACGCAATATGGAAAACAACTGCGCGTCTGGACGGACAACGTGAACGGCGAAAAACGCGTGTTTGAAGTGATCCCTGCCGAGCCATCCGTGAAGAACGATTACGACGCATCCAATCCAGACATGCGCATTCTGATCGTCCGCGCCCGAGCGTCAGCCGATGGCAAGGCGACAATCGCCGTGCAGCTCGCCGCCGGCGAAAAAAACGATTAACTTTTATCCGGAGCGCCTTCCGTAGCGCAGGCTGCCAAGCCTGCTTACTGATCTGATGTTACGCGGACGGCAGGATTTTGTAGGGCCTGACCTTGTGTCAGGCCGCGCATGCGTAGGAGGCCGCACAGTAATTCGCAGCCTGACACAAGGTCAGGCCCTACGCGGAGGCCGATTCAAAAGGCGCCGCTGTGTTCTTTCGCCACCAACCAAACTCGAACCCTGCGATTGGGCGAGGACAACGCGAAGTCCGTTCCTGGGAACGCGGGCATCTCTGCCCGCGAAACGCCATGCGGCCTGCCTCTTGTATTTCGAAAATGCATCGCGGGCAAAGATGTCCGCACTCCCAGGAACCGCGTAATCAGTTATCTGGGCAAAATATGAAAAGTTCCGAACGGTTGCTGCCCATGTCCAGCAACCGTTCGGAAGGATATGGTTTTATTTTTTAAAATCAATCTCCTTTTTTATGTTGAGCTTTTTTATTTTGCGACTGATTAAACTGATGTTACGCGACCGGCGGGATTTTGCACCTGACCTTGTGTCAGGCCGCGAACATGCACGGGCGCTCCCTGGCGAAGTGTCCTCCGCCAATCGCGACGTTTTCGCCAATTGCACCCCCGCCGCCATGCGCGGCGCGACACAAGGTCGCGCCCTACGCGGCTCCCACCAGAATCGTTTGCCACCGTGTTACGCAGCCGGGGTTTTTTGGTAGGGCGGTCTCGGCGAGACCGCCCTACCAAAAACCGGCCTTCGCGTAATATCAGTTACTTGATTCCCGCGTGATACGTTTGCAGCGAGTGGATCGGGCGGGTGGGGTTCTTGATTTTCACGGCGATGCCTTTCGCGGCGGCACTCGCGGCGGCGAGGGTCGTCATGTAGGGGACGCGGTGCTGGATCGCGGCTTTGCGGATGTAGGAGTCGTCTTTCTGGCTCGCGCGTTTGCTGATCGGCGAATTGATGATGAACTGCACGAGGCCGTTCTTGATGTCGTCGGGAATGTCCGGGCGGCCTTCGCCAATTTTGATCGCGAGGTCGGCGTGGATTCCGTTTTCGGCAAGAAAGCCCCGCGTGCCCACCGTGGCGCGGAGTCTGAAGCCGCTGGCCACAAGGCTGCGCGCGATTTCCAGCACTTGCGGGGTGCGTTCCCATACGCTTATGAGCACGGCGCCGCTCGTGGGGAGGGGACTCAGCGCGGCTTCCTCGGCTTTGCAAAAGGCGAGGCCGAAGTCGCCGGACATGCCAAGGACTTCGCCGGTGGAGCGCATTTCAGGCCCGAGTATCGGATCGACTTCGGGGAATTTCTCGAAGGGCAGGACCGCTTCCTTCACGCCGAAATGGGGGATGGTTTTGGGCGTGAGTTTCATCGAGGGGATCGTCTCGCCGAGCATGAGTTGCGTGGCGATGCGGGCCATCTGCACGTTGCAGACTTTCGAGACGAGGGGGACGGTGCGGCTGGCGCGGGGGTTGGCTTCGAGGACGTATACTTTGTCGTTCTCGATGGCGTATTGCATGTTCATCAGGCCGACGACTTTCAACTCCTGCGCAATCTGGCGCGTGTAGGTGTTGATGGTTTCGAGGTGCCTGGCGCTGATCGAGACGGGCGGGAGCACACACGCGCTGTCGCCGGAGTGGATGCCGGCGAGTTCGATGTGCTCCATGACGGCGGGGATGTAGACGTCCGTGCCGTCGGCGAGGGCGTCGGCTTCGCATTCGAGCGCGCTTTGGAGGAAGCGGTCGAGGAGGAGCGGGTGTTCGGGCGAGACGTCGATGGCTTTTGTCACGTACTCGCGGAGCATGTCTTCGTCGTAGATGACTTCCATGCCGCGTCCGCCGAGGATGAACGAGGGGCGGATCATGATGGGGTAGCCGATTCTGGCGGCGACGGTTTTGGCTTCGTCGAGGGTGGAGGCCATGCCGGACTCGGGCATGGGGATGCCGAGGCGTTCCATTTTCCGGCGGAAGAGGTCGCGGTCCTCGGCGTCGTCGATGGAGTCGATGCTGGTGCCGAGGATGCGCACGCCGTTGGCGGCGAGTTCGCGGGCAATGTTGAGCGGGGTTTGGCCGCCGAATTGCACGATGACGCCGAGGGGTTTTTCGTTGGCGTGGATTTGCAGGACGTCCTCGACGGTGAGCGGCTCGAAGTAGAGTTTGTCGGAGGTGTCGTAGTCGGTCGAGACGGTCTCGGGGTTGCAATTGACCATGATGGTTTCGTAGCCGGCGGCGCGGAGGGCCATGGCGGCGTGGCAGCAGCAGTAGTCGAACTCAATGCCCTGGCCGATGCGGTTGGGGCCGCCGCCGAGGATCATGACTTTTTTCGGGTTCGCGGTGGCGTGGCAGGGGCGCGTGGCGTCGGGCGTGCCGTAGGTGGAGAAGTAGTAGGCGGCGTCTTTCACGCCGGAGACGGGGACGGCTTCCCAGGTCTCGACGAGGCCGAGTCGCACGCGGCGGTCGCGTATTTCCTTTTCGGGCGCGGCGAGGATTTTCGCGAGGTACTTGTCGGCGAAGCCGTCGAGTTTGGCCTGCCTGAGCATCGTGTCGGGAAGGTCGGCGAACTTGTTTTTGAAGAGGAGGATTTTTTCCTCGAATTGCACGAGTTCGAGCATTTGTTGCACGAACCATTCCTTGACGAAGGTGATGGCGTTGATTTCCGCGACGGTGGCGCCTTTGCGGAGCGCTTCGTACATGATGTAGTGGCGTTCGCTGCTGGCGGTGCGGAGCATCACGCAGAGTTCCTGTTTCGAGAGGTTGTTGAAGTTCTTCGCCCAGCCGAGGCCGGAGCGGCCGTTTTCGAGGGCGCGGATGGCTTTCTGGAAGGCTTCCTTGTAGTTTTTGCCGATGCTCATGACTTCGCCGACGGCTTTCATTTGCGTGCCGAGTTTGTCCTCGGCGCCTTTGAATTTCTCGAAGGCCCAGCGGGCGAATTTAACGACGACGTAGTCGCCGCCTGGCGTGTATTTGTCGAGCGTGCCGTCGCGCCAGTAGGGCATGTCGGCGAGGTTGAGGCCGGCGGCGAGTTGTGCGGAGACGAGGGCGATGGGGAAGCCCGTGGCTTTCGAGGCGAGGGCGGAGGAGCGCGAGGTGCGGGGGTTGATTTCAATGATGACCATGCGGCCGGTTTTGGGGTCGCGGGCGAACTGGACGTTGGTGCCGCCGATGACGCCGATGGATTCGACGACTTTGAAGGCGAGGCGCTGGCATTCCTGCTGCACGTCGGCGGGGATCGTCAGCATGGGCGCGGTGCAGAACGAGTCGCCGGTGTGCACGCCGATGGCGTCGACGTTTTCGATGAAGCAGACGGTGACCATTTTGCCGGAGGCGTCGCGGACGACCTCGACTTCGAGTTCCTCCCAGCCGAGGACGGATTGCTCGATGAGGCACTGGCGGGTGAGGGAGATGTCGAGGCCGCGGGCGACCACGGTGCGGAGTTCCTCGACGTTGTAGACGAGGCCGCCGCCGGCGCCGCCCATCGAGTAGGCGGGGCGGATGACGACGGGGTAGTTGAGGTCGGCGGCGGCTTGCTCGGCCTGCGCGACGGTGTGGATGATGTGGCTGTCGGGGAGGCCGATGCCGAGGGAGCGCATGGTTTCCTTGAAGATTTCGCGGTCCTCGCCGCGTTCGATGGCGTTGAGGTTGACGCCGATGACTTCGACGTTGTGCCTGGCGAGGACGCCGGCCTTGGCGAGGGCGATGGAGAGGTTGAGTCCGGTCTGGCCGCCGAGGTTGGGGAGGAGGGCGTCGGGTTTTTCCTTGGCGATGATTTGTTCGAGGCGCTCGACGTTGAGCGGCTCGATGTAGGTGGCGTCGGCCATGGCGGGGTCGGTCATGATCGTGGCCGGGTTGGAGTTGACCAGGACAATTTTGTAGCCGCAGGCGCGGAGCGCTTTGCAGGCTTGTGTGCCGGAGTAATCGAATTCGCAGGCCTGACCGATTACGATCGGGCCGGAGCCGATGATGAGGACTTTGTGGATGTCGTCGCGTTTCGCCATGTGAAGGGAGGTGTGGATTTGTGTGTGTGGATTTGGTGGAATCCGGGTGGATTCGGGGCGTGAGTGTGGAGAGGTGCGGGCGCGGGGGGCGATTGAAATTTTCGGCGGGGTGATTTTCGTCAAAGCGGTTTAAGTTAATGCGCGATGGGGGAAGGCGTGTCTTCCAGCTTTTCAGCTTTCCAGTTTTCCAACCTTCCAGCCTTCTTCAGTCTTTCCAAGCGCCACCGGGTGGATACAGTGTTCGCAACAACAACTTCGACACCCACAACTTCGACACCCATGAAAACACGTGAGGAAATCATCGAGAACTGGCTGCCACGCTACACCGGCGTGCCGCTCAACGAATTTGGCGACTACATCCTGCTGACCAATTTTCAACGCTACGTGCAGCTCTTCGCGGAGTGGCACAACGTCCCCGTGCGCGGGCTTGACAAGGCCATGTCCAGCGCCACCGCCGGACGCATCACGATGATCAATTTCGGCATGGGAAGCGCCACCGCCGCGACGATCATGGACCTGCTCAGCGGCATCCACCCGAAAGCCGTGCTCTTCCTCGGCAAGTGCGGCGGCGTGAAACACCGGGCCGGCGTCGGCGAACTGATCCTGCCCATCGCGGCCGTCCGCGGCGAGGGCACGAGCAACGATTATTTTCCACCCGAGGTCCCCGCCCTGCCCGCCTTCGCGTTGCAAAAAGCCATCTCGACCACGATCCGCGACTACGCGCGCGACTACTGGACGGGCACCGTCTACACAACCAACCGCCGCGTATGGGAGCACGACGAGGAGTTCAAAAAATATCTCCAGAAAATCCGCGTCATGTGCGTGGACATGGAAACGGCGACGATTTTCACGGTCGGATTTTTCAACGACATCCCCACCGGCGCGCTTCTCCTCGTGAGCGACCAGCCCATGACGCCCGAGGGCGTGAAAACCGCCGAGAGCGACCAGCGCGTGGATGCCGATTACGTGAGCGCGCACATCAAGATCGGCATAGATTCGTTGAACCAGCTCATCAACAAAGGCGTCACGGTAAAACACCTGCGGTTCTGAATTTGAGATCGCCGATTTATCGCCGAATCATCGCCGATTTATCATCGAATCATCGTCGACTTATCGCCGATTTATTGTCGATTTATCGTCGATCCACCCCGTTTTTCTATCGCTTGCCTATACTCCCTTCATCGAAACCATCAGCAACAAATCCGGTCAACGGACTGCTTGTCACGGTCTCCTATGCGATTTCCTGCAAAAGTCTGTTGAGTGATCGCATGTAAATACGCGCAATCCTTTGGTTTCCCGCTTTCCCACGCGGACTCATTACCGCCTTTGCCGCTGCTTTCCCGGAGATTGGCATCGGTTTTGCCGGCTGGAGACAGACGCTGCGCCGCCTTGTCGGTGTCGGAGCCAGATTCGCGCGCCCTCGCGCCCTCGTGGGCTGCGCGTCCAGAGATACGGAAAATAATAAAAATGCGCCAAACGCAATGCGCTACCCGAATCGGTATATTATTGTTTCCATTATTGTTTCCATTGTTGGTTTAATTGTTGGTTTAATTGTCATTTTTGTGGGAGGGAAAGGGTTTGCATGGCCATGCTCATATAATCATTTTTCATCACTGGTGTTCCGCAACCGTCGGATATTCCCTCCCCTTGATTGAACCGCGATATTCAGGACCTCCCTGCCTGGCCGCTCTTGCGGATTGTCCGTCATTGTCCAGGTACACTTCACTGGGCGTCTTCTTTTGATGATATCATGAGTTGTTTATCAATGTTTATACAATATGCCAGATTGGGGGGAATGGGGCAATGAAGAATTTGTGGAATATATATTCGTGTTCCGGGAAAAACCTCAAAATCAATAATTTTTTTCTTAATATATATAGCTTTGTCGCGTTGAGCGGCCGGGCTGCGCCCGCTGGAATTTAATCATTCACCAAACACTCCGGCCTGTCTCTTTACAAACCTCATGCCTCCATCTTCACAGCTCTCTTTTGCTCCGGATTTCCAGCCGGGATGCGAATGGGCGTCAATCCTCGGCCATGCCGCGCTTTCGGAACACGGAGGGCGTGCATTTTTCGAATCGCCGGAACCACGCGCAGAAATGCGATTCGTAGCGGAAACCGAGCGTGAACGCCGTGGACTTCACGCTGGCCGAGGTGTGGGCAAGCGCGTGTTTTGCGGCGTCCCGGCGGCGGTTTTCAAAATAACATCTCGGGGTGACACCGTATTCCTTGCAAAAAAGCTCCACGAGGTGCCGCGTGGTCAGGCCCAGGCGCCGGGCAAAACCGTCAAGGTCGAAGGCTTCGGAGAGCGGGTGCCGGTCGAGCGCAATCACCAGTTGCGTCGCCCGCTCGTCCATGCCGACAAGCCGGAGCGGCGTGTGTCCGCGCGCCAGCATGCACTCGACATAGGCGCGCAGCCACGCCGGGAGGAGTTCCTGGGTTCGCAAAAAGACCTCGAAGGAGCATTTTTCAAACCGGAGATTGGCGTCCACTTTGTTTATATTGCGCCGCACAAATTGCAGCAATCGCATGGCGGGGGCTTCCAGGTAGGGAAACTGCGAGGCGGGGAAAACCTCGGTCTTTTTCCGCTCGAAAAGCGGCTCGTTTCCGGGCCATGCAAGATGGAAATAAATCGACAGGATTTCCGCGTCGGCGCTGAAAGACTGCCTTCGGGTCGGCGCCTCGACAAAAACCCACTGGCCGGGCCTGATCGTGATGCACTGCCTGCCGGTGGTCACCTCGACGCATCCTTTGCGCACGAGCCAGCAGGTGATCCCCTTGTGCGTAAACTCCCCCTTGCGCGCATAGGGAAGCACCGGCCCTTCATAAATCCATATCAGGTGAAATTGAAGGCTGGACCAGTCAATGAAGCGCATCGTGCCGGATGGCAGAGATGTCAGTTTTTGGATTTTGGGCGCATCACACATGTCGCCTCCAAATTAATATTTTCAAACGCACCATGAAAATAAAAAATAATACGAATAAATATACACATCTGTTGTCCCGGCTGCTGTTGTCCCGGCTGCTGTTGTCCGGGCTGGCGGGATTCGTCCTTTGCGCGATGAAGGCGCCGCTTGCCGCGCAGGGAAGGGATGCCGTGCTGAAGGCGGCGACCGATGGTTCGACGGTGTTTGTCGAAGCCGAAAGTTTCACAACAAAGGGCGGCTGGGTCACCGACCAGCAATACATGGACCAGATGGGTTCGCCGGTCATGCTGGCGCATGGCGCGGGCAGGCCGGTGGCCGACGCAACGACCGAGGTCGCGTTTCCGAAAAGCGGCGCCTACCGGGTTTTTGTGCGGACGCGAAACTGGGTCGCCAAATGGACGCCGCAATATGCACCGGGTGTTTTCAAACTCATTATAAACGGCGGGGAACTCGAAACGACCTTCGGCGACAAGGGGGCCGAATGGCACTGGCAGGCAGGGGGCACGGTTGTGATTTCCTCGCCCAAGGTGCAACTGGCGTTGCGCGATCTGACCGGTTTTGACGGGCGGTGCGATGCGATTTTATTCATTGCCGATTCCCAATTCACGCCCCCGGATGGCGAACTGCTGACGGCGTTTCGCCGGAAGGTCCTCGGTCTTTCCGCCGATCCGGCCAATGTGCCGGACGCCCCTGAAGGCCCCTTTGACCTTGTGGTGGGCGGCGGCGGCATGGCCGGCATTTGCACGGCCATCTCGGCGGCCCGCCTCGGCGTAAAAGTGGCCTTGCTCCAGGACCGTCCCGTGCTCGGCGGCAACAACAGCAGCGAAGTGCGCGTGCATCTGCAAGGGCGCATCAATTATCCTCCCTATGAGAATATCGGCAACCTTGTGGGCGAGCTGGACCCGATGCAGACCGGGTCGATGCTGACAGGAATAGCGGCGGAGGCCGGAAAATACAGGGACGACAAAAAACTCGCCGCCGTGCTCGCCGAGAAAAACATCACGCTTTATCTTTCGACGCATGTGATGGCGGTCGAAATGGAAAAGGACGTTTCCACCGGCCACGATAGGCCCGCAATCAAGGCGGTCGTTGCGAAAAACATCGAGACGGGCCGGGAGCTTCGCTTCAAGGCCGGGCTGTTTGCCGACTGCACGGGCGACGCCACGCTGGCATATCTTGCCGGCGCCGAGTGGCGCATGTGGCCGGAGACCAAGGCCGAGACCGGCGAGTTCACCGCGCCCGAGAAAAAAATCAAGCAGACCATGGGTGCCTCAATGCCTTGGAACACCAAGGACACGGGCCGGGCCACCACCTTCCCGAAGCTGCCCTGGGCGGTGCGGTTCACCGACGAGTCCTCCATCAAAACCGATGAAGGCGGCATCAAGGAAGTCACCAAGGGCACCTGGCGCTGGGAGACCGGCCTTGATACCGACCAGGTCGAAAAGGCCGAGGAAATCCGCGACCATCTCTTCCGCGCGGTTTACGGGCACTGGTCATACCTGAAAAACCA
The DNA here is from genome assembly GCA_031263125.1 of Opitutaceae bacterium. Taxonomy (GTDB): domain Bacteria; phylum Verrucomicrobiota; class Verrucomicrobiia; order Opitutales; family Opitutaceae; genus Ereboglobus. Next base: position 14,792 of record JAISGL010000180.1, read on the forward strand.
AAGCCCGTCCAAAATGCGCGAAAAGGTCGCCGGCCTCGATCTCGACTGGGTGCCGTTCATCGCGGGCAAGCGCGAGTCGCGCCGCATCATGGGCGATCACATCCTTTGCGAGCAGGATTTTGACAATGGGAAGACTTACAACGACGGCTGCGTGATGACGACGTGGACGATCGACCTCCATGTGCCGACCGAGCACAACGCGAAGCATTTCCCCGGCGAGGAGTTCTACACCGTCGCCAGGCACAAAAAGATAAAATCCTACCTTGTGCCGTATCGATGTTTTTATTCGCGCAGCGTGCCGAATCTTTTCATGGCGGGCCGCAATATTTCCGTGACCCGTGTCGCGCTCGGCACCATCCGCGTGATGCGCACGACCGGAATGATGGGCGAGGTTGTGGGCATGGCCGCGTCGCTCTGCAAAAAACACAACACCTCGCCGCGCGGCGTTTACCGGGAGCATCTGCCGGAGCTGATCGGGCTTATGAAAAAAGGCGTGGCGGAAAAGCCGCAGAAATACGGCGGCGGGGCGGCTCCGCAACTGGCGGCGCTGAACGCCATGAAGGAACCGGCATGGCTGAAAACCGCCGGGAAAAACCTTGCGCGGGGCGCGCAGGTGTCGGTTTCGAGCATTTATCCGAACAAGCGGTATCCCGCCAAAAACATCAACGACGGCAAACATGACTACAACGACAACCGCACCCGCTGGGCCAGCGCGCGGCAGCCGGGTGAACATTATGCGATATTAAAATTCCCCGCGCCCGTGACGGTCAACGCCGCGCGCATCATCAGCGGGGAAAAACCCGGCATCAACCCCAACGGCGATTTTGTATTGCAATACAAGAAGCCGCGCGGACGCGACTGGACCGACATCAAGGGAACCGCGAGGAAGAATAACAAGCAGGTCGATCTCGGCCTGGAATTCCCGGATGTCACCGCCTCGGAATTCCGGCTGTTGATAACAAAGACACCCGGCGACATCGCACGGCTCTGGGAGTTGGAACTCCATGAATTGAAGAAATAAAAACAAACCCAATGCAGGCCAATAAATCCCCCCTTCCTTATGAAAAGCATAATGATTTCCCCCGGATGGCAACGCTTCCATTTATCATCCCGCCGCATGCGGATGCGTGACTGGCTGGCCGGGGCGGTGGCGGCGGTGGCGGCGATATTAATCGCTCCCGCCGCGTCAGCCCAGTTTGTACTAACCGGCACGCGCACACTCAACGCAGCCGACGGCGTCAGCTACACGGTGGCGGCGGACACAAACATCAGCGCGGCGGGCATGACGATCAGGGACGCCAGCACCGGGGAAACCGCTTCGTGGACGATTGCCAATTCGGGAACGATCAACGCGACCGGGAACGCGTCGATAGGAATAAACCTCTATACGACCGGCTCGTCGTATATAATCAACGAGGCCACCGGCTATATCAAGGGCGTCGGCAATACGGTCAGTTACGCCGCGGTCAAGTTTGCCAGTTGGGGCGGCCTTGTGAACAGGGGATATATTGAGGGCAACACCAACGGGGCGCTTTTTCTCACCGGGGGCAGCATCACCAACCACGGAACCATAAAGGCGAATCAAAATGCGATCAGGAACAATGGCGGGTGGCTTGTGCTTTCCAACCTCGGCGTGATTGAAGGCGGCAACAGTGGCATGTATCTTGTCTCCGGGGCCGCCATCGAAAACTCCGGCACGATTTATGGGAGCGGAGCCGACCGTTATGGCATATGGACCGCGGCGGCTGCCGGGGCGGCGGCGACCATACGCAACAATACCGACGGCCTCATCAAAGGTGGCTATACAGGCATCATGCTCGACTTTTCAGGCACCGTGGAAAACCACGGCGAAATCATCGGACTGGGAACAAGCGGAAGCGCGGCGGGCATCCATGTGAACACGAACGCCGCGTCGTCCGTCATTATTAACGAGGCAGACGCCTCCATCACCGGACGCGCGGGGATTCAGATCAGCGGCGGCTTGGTGGAAAACTCCGGGACCATTATTGGGCAAAGCGGGCAGGGTGTTTATTACAACGGCACGGTGGCGGGCGCGACCGTGAATAATATCGGCGGACATATCATCGCCAGCTCCCACGGGGTGCATTTGATCAGCGGCGGCGTCGCGGAATTGTACAATACCGGGGGCGCGCTTGTAAGGAGCGAGGGAAATGACCACGGCGTGCATTCAGGCGCGAGTTTGTTTTTATTAAACGATGCCTCGATTATGGAAAGCACCGGCGGGCGCGGCGTAAACCTGACCGCCGGGTCAGGGACCGTGACAAATATCAACGGCGCGTCAATCACCGGGAGCACTTCCGGTCTCTATTCCAGTGTGTTTGTCAGTGTTACAAACGGAGCCGGTTCCCTTATCCAGGGGGATGGCGCGGCAACGGGGCAGGCAGGTGTTTATATAACGAATAACGGGCGGGTGGAAATAATCAATTCGGGCGCCATCATCGGCGGGATGAAGGCGATCCAGCTCGGGACCGGCGACGCGCATGTGATAATAAACACCAGCGGCGGCATCATCAGCGCGACGCTGGAATACGGTCCGTCGGGCGGGGCGACGAGCGGGGATGTGAGCGGGGGCATCACGCAGACCGGTCATGCAACCAATGTCCGGACGGCGATAATCGACAATGCGGGCCTCATCTCGGGCGGCAACCACGGCATTTATCTGGGCAACGGCGGCATCGTCACCAACACGGGCACCATCCGGGCCACGGGCGCGCGGATTGCGGCGGTTTATTTTGCCGCGCTGAACTCCGCCACCAGCACGCTCACGCTCGGCGCCGGCTCCGTGCTCGACGGCGACGTGCTCAGCGCCAAGGCGGCGGGCAACAAGATCATTCTCGAAGGCGCGGGCGCGGAAGACGCCGGCTTCATTGGCGACGGCATCGACGCCGGCGCGGGTTTTGAGCAGCTTGCGATGAACGGCGCGGATTGGACATTGAGCGGCCCGGTCACGCTGACCGGTTCGGGCGCCGGCGCCATCGCGGTGAATTCCGGCACGCTCACGCTCGGCGGCGACCTCGCCATGCTGAACGGCGGCGGCGCGACGATTGCGGCGGGCAGCCGGCTTGCATTCGGATTTGGCGATGCCGTCTTCGGCGGCACGATCAGCGGCGAGGGCGATTTTGCCTATATCGGCAGCGGATCGCTGGGGCTGGGCGAGGGCAACACCTACACGGGCGACACGCTCATCAAAAGCGGCACGCTCACCGGCAGGATTGGCCCCGGCGCGCTCCGGCTCGATGAAACCACGGCGACTTACATCGTGAATCCGGCGGCGACGAGCGTGTCTTTTGCAAACGTTTCAGGCTCCGGCGTGCTGGACATCCGGAACGCCGATCTCGCCTTCGGCGTGGGCGCGGGCCAGACGCAGGTTTATAATTTCGCGGGCACAATCGACACCGCCGGCGGCGGCAACAAACTCGTCAAAACCGGCGAAGGCACTCTCGTGCTCGAAAAATCCCTGGCGGCTCTCGGCGGCGGCGCGTTTGTCGAAAACGGTGTTCTCAGTCTGTCCGATGTTTCGCATGTCAACAGCGGCACGCTCGTGCTCGGCGGCGCCGCCGGAATGGGACTGCTCGAATACACGGGCGCGGGCAGCTGGACGACGGATGTCACGCTCGCGGGCATGGGCGGCGGTTTCCACGTTTCCTCCGGCGTGGGAACCGGCACGCAGACACTCGGCGCGATTACCGTGGACGGCTCGGGCCTGTTTGCGAAAGGCGGCGATGGCGCGCTGGACATCACGAACGTCACACTCGACGTGGGCGTGGTCGGCCTGCAAGTGCGCGACGGAACATTGATCGCGGGCACGGACGCCTTCAAGGGCGACATCGAACTGACCGCCGCGACAAGCACGCTGGTCGCGAATCACAACGGCCCGGACCATGATTACGCCGGCGCCATTTCCGGATTGGGCAATCTCGTCAAGCAAGGCGGCGGTTTGCTGGAACTGACCGGGAACAACACCTACGCGGGCGACACGACAATCCTGGAAGGCACGCTGCAAGGCAAAGTCGGCGCGGGAACGTTGCGCGTCGAATCCTCCGGCACCTACAAGGTCGCCGACGGCGTGACCGACTTCGTGGTCGCCGGCATCGAGGGCGATGGAACCGTGAACCTCAACCAATCAAGCCTCACGCTCGACGCGGCGGCGGGCGTGACGGGATCGTTCGGTTTCAGCGGCCAGCTCACGAGCGACAACGCCGCTTCCAAACTTATCAAAACGGGCAGGGGCACGACAAAACTGCTGAGCCGCGTCGCCCTCGACGGCGGCGCCGAGATTCAGGAAGGCGTCCTCTGGCTCGACGATCAGGACAACATTGGAAACAACATCCTCCTCGGCACGGAAAGTTCGACCGGCTTGATCGAGTATGCGAATTCTGGCGCGGCGTGGACAAAAAATATCACGCTCAACGGCTCGGGCGGATTCAACGTGGACAGCGCGTCGGGCACGCAAACCCTCGCGATCACGATTGGCGGCACGGGCGCGTTTGTGAAGGGCGGCGCGGGTGCGCTCGACATCAGGAATGTCACGCTCGGCGCGGACGTGCAAAACGCCGCCGTGCTCGACGGCATGCTGATCGGCGGCGCGGATTCGCTCAGGGGCGACATCGCGCTCGCGGAAGCCGGCAGCACGCTCGTCTTTCATCATGACGCGGCGGCGGGGCACGCGTTTTCCGGCGTCATCTCGGGCAACGGCAGCCTGGTCAAGGACGGCGGCGGCTTGCTCAACCTGACCGGCGGCAACACCTACGCGGGAGACACCGTGATCCGCGGCGGCACGCTTCAGGGAAACATCGGCGCGGGCACGCTCACGGTCGAGGCGCCCGCGACGTACATGGTCGCGGACGGCGTTTCCTCGTTCACCGTCACGGGCATCGGGGGCGCGGGCACCGTGCATCTCAACGCGGCCAATCTCATGCTCCACGCGGACGCCGGGGTGACGGGGACGTTCAGCTTTGGCGGCCAGCTCGCCGGCTCCGGTTCCTCCGCGTTGATAAAAACCGGCGCGGGCACGGTGGAGCTGCGAAGCGTGGCGCGGTTGCAAGGCGGCGCGCTCATCGAAGAGGGCACGCTGTGGCTGGAAGATCAGGATTTCATCCAGGCTCCGATTGTCCTGGGCACGGCCACCACGGGCGGCCTGATCGAATACACCGGCACGGCGGCTTGGGCGCATGACATCACGCTCGCGGCTGGCGGCGGCGGCGGATTTTCAATCAACGGCGGCACGCTCGCGCTGACCGGTGCGTTTGCAATCAACGGAGCGGGCAATTTCGTGAAAGGCGGCAACGGCACGCTCGACATCATCGCGGCAAACATCACCGGCACCGCCGATGGCAAAACCGTCGTGCTCGACGGCACGTTGCGCGGCGACAGCACGCAATTCAAAGCCGGCGGCATCGCGCTGGCCGGCGCGGACAGCGTGATCGAGTTCCATCAGACGGCTGATGGCGTTTACTCCGGCCTCATCGAAGGCGCGGGCACGTTGCTCAAAACCGGTGACGCCCTGCTCGACCTCGGCGCGGCGGCGCACACGTATGCGGACACCGTCATCCGCGCCGGCGTGCTCACCGGCAACACCGGCATGGGCACGCTGACCGTGGAGGCGTCCGGCACCTACCGCGTCGCCGCGGACAGGACGGAGTTCCCGGTCGCGGGCGTCCTCGGCAACGGCGTCATCGACATGGCAAACGCGAATCTGGTGCTCAACGTCGCCAGCGGCACGGCGGAGTTTTCGTTCGCGGGCAGCCTCACCGGCGGAAAACAATTCATCAAGACTGGCGCGGGCACGCTTGAGCTTCTCAGCGGTGTCGCGCTCAACGAAGGCGCGGCCATCCGGGAGGGCGTGCTCAAACTGGCCGACCAGTCCTTCCTCAAGGCGCCCGTCGTCATCGGCGATGCGACCACGTCCGCCATGATCGAATACACCGGCACGGACGCGTGGGAACACGCTCTCGCGCTGCAAGGCATGGGCGGCGGTTTTGTCGTCGCGAGTGGCGGGATTGTCATCACCGCCGCGATCAGTTCTTCCGACAACGCCGTGTTCGCCAAGGGTGGCGCGGGCACGCTCGACATCACCGGCGCCACGACCGGCGGCCTCGGCGGCGCGAAAATCCTCGCGGGTGTTTTGCGCGGTGACGCCGCCTCGATGCCCGGCGCGGGCGTGGACATCTCGGCGGGGGCCGCCGCTGAGTTTTATCAGATTGCCGACGCGGTTTATGCCGGCGCGGTCAGCGGCGCGGGCGCGCTGGTGAAAACCGGCGCGGGCGCGCTCACGCTGGGCGGCTCACTCACGCACACCGGGGCGACTGTCATCAATCAAGGCGTGCTCGGACTGGCGGCGGCCAACGCGTTGCCGGCGGCCTCGCAACTCTCAATCGGCGCGGACGGCGCGTTCGACACAAACGGCTTCAACCACAACATCGCGACGCTGGCCAACGACGGCGTGATCTATCTCGACGCCAGCGTGAATTCCGGCAACGGCCTGATCAAAACCGCCGGCAAACTGACCGTGACCAGCTCGGCGTCGGGCACGGGACAGGTGTTGGTGCGCATCAGCGAAAGCGAGACAATCACCGGCGGCACGACCGCGACGGTCATGGAAATCACCGGCGCCGACACCTCCGATTACACCGCGCGCCTGGCCGCACGCGCCGTGACGGGGTCATATGACTGGACAGTCATGAAAGACGGCGGGCAAATCGTGCTCGCCACCGGGGACCTTTCGCCTGAAGTGGCCGCGGCGGGCGGACTCGACGCGGCGGGCCACCTCACCGGCAAGGCATCGCTTGCCGCAATCAGCCAGCGCCTGCTTGCCGGGCGCACGGCCAGCCAGAAAAACGAATTCCAAATGTGGGCCGGCGGCATGCGCCGCGAAAACACGATGACCTCGGATTTGTATGACGGGGCGGAGGTGCGCACAAACGTCACCCAGGCCGGCGCGGATTGGAATTTCGGAAAAATGTCCAGGCGTCCGCTCACGCTCGGTGTGTATTATGATCATGCCGCCTCCGACATGGAAATGCGGGCCGGCGCATCCCGGTCGCGCACGACCTCCCACGGCGTCGGCGTGTATGGCTCCTATCGCACGAAGCCGCTTTACGTGGACGTGATCCTCCGCGGATCGCGCGAGGATTTCGAGGTGGACGTGCCCTTCGCGGCGCGCTTCACGACCAAGGGCGCCAGCATGGCCGCCTCGGTCGAGATCGGCGGCGTGCTCCCCGGCGGCTCCGCGTGGAACGTGGAACCGCAGGCGCAGATCACTTATCAACGCCACCAAATCGACGACGCCACCGACGGCTTCGGACGCGGAATCTCGGTGGACGGCGACGCTTCCGTCGAGGCCCGCGCGGGCGTGCGTGTGTGGCGCGAGTTTGCCGCCGCCAAACGCGAAATTGCCTTCACGCCCTGGCTGCGCGCCAGCCTGGCCCACGAGACCAACGGCAGGGGCGCCGTCACGATGCTGGGGCGGGGCAGGGGACCGGATGCGGTTTTCGACAACAAGTTCGACGGCTCCGTCGGAATGATCGACGGCGGTTTCGGCCTGGACTGGAAGGGCGGCTTCCGTCTTCAGGTCGAGGGCGCGTGGTATCACGGCGACAGGCTGAAAGGTTTCGGGGGCAGCTTCGGCGCGGCCTATGCGTGGTAGAAAGAAGGTCCCTTTGTATTATTTTATATAAACAATCGCAAACGAGAGAACCCGGCATCCTGAGAATCATCATGAATAATATAATCTCCAATCGTGCCCTGCACCGCCTTCCGCGCGTCCGCCGCCTGCTGCCGGCGGCGGCGCTCCCCGTCGTGTGCGCCTTGTCCGCGGGACTGTTCGCGCAAAGCCCCGTGCAGGTGACGGGCACCCGCACCGGCGGCCTCGCGATCACCACGGCATACGGCCTGTCCTATGAAATCGCCGGGGACGCCGTGGTCACCTGGAGCAGCGTCACCAACGCCGACTACGCCGTGTATGATCTCTATTCCGACACCTGCTCGTGGATGATCGTGAACCGCGGCACCGTGGGCGCGCCCGCGAATGGCGCGTCGCCTTACAATGGCATTTATCTGAAAACCACGGGGTCCTCCACGATTATAAACGAGACCACCGGTTATATAACCACCGGGCTGGTCACGGGCGATTCCCGTGCGGCGGTGAATTTTGAGCGGGGATGGGGTTATTTTATAAACAAAGGCTCCGCCATCGGCGCCTCCACCGGAGCCATCCTGGGCGTGGGCGGGGTCGTGGAAAACACGGGGACAATCATCGGGCAGAATGCCAGCAGGAGCGGGATATGGTTTGTCATGGGAAGTGGCGCCGTCCGCAACACGGGCGGATATATCGAGGGCGGCGCTTATGGCATCCGGATGTCAGCCGGCGCCGGCGCGGAAATCTGGAATACCGGTGGCGGCGTGATCAACGCGGTGGCCCCGTCGGGAGCCGGCATCATCGCGGGAAATGCCAGCCTGTCCGTGACAAATGACGCGTCCGGCATCGTGGCGTCCCAGCGCGGCATTTATTATAATTCAAGCGCAGGCCCCGGTGTCGTGAATAATATTAACGGCGCGGTGATAACAGGCTCCGACAGCGGTGTATATTCCTACGGCGCCCTCAGCCTCTCCAATGACGCCACATCGCTGATCGAGGCATTCAGCGCGGCAACCGGCAACGCGGGCATCTACATGACGAATTCGGGCCTGCTCACGCTTACCAACGCGGGCGTCATTTCCGGCGGCGTGAAAGGCATCAGCCTCGGCACGCTCACCGGCCACTCCATCGTGAACGAAGCCGGCGGCGTTATAAAAAGCATTTATGATTATGGCGCGCCGGGCACGCTCACCAGCGGCCAGATGGGCGCCGCCATCAGCCAGTCCGCCGCTTCGGGCGTGGCCGGCGTGACGATTTCCAACGCGGGGCTGATCGAGGGCCTGCGGCATGGCATTTTTATAGGCAACGAGGCGGTCATTATTAACACCGGCACCATTCGCGCCACGGGCGCAACCATCGTGGCCGCGATTTATCTTTCGGCGACCAACGGCGCGGACAGCCTCATCACGCTCGACACCGGCTCGGTGCTCGAAGGCGGCGCGGTCAGCGCCTCCGTGAACTCGAACCGCCTCGTGCTCCGTGGCTCCGGCGCGGAGGCCGGCAATTTCATCGGGAGAACGGACACCTCCGGCTTCAAATCGCTGACGATGGAAGGCGACGACTGGACGCTCTCCGGAACGATTTCGCTCACGGGAACGGACGCCGCCCTGCGCGTCGCCACCGGCACGCTTTCAATTGCCGGCGATGTATTCTTTCGCAAAGCCGGCGGCGCCGCCGTGGTGGATGCGGACGCAACGCTCAGGATTGCCGACGGCGCCAACCTCGCCTCGGCGACGGCAGACAAACATGCCGCCATCGCAACCGCCGGCTCCGTGCTCTTCGACCTCGCCGGCGACTTTGACTACAACGGAAACATAAGCGGCTCCGGTTCGGTGATAAAAAACGGCGCGGGCACGGTGACACTTTCAGGCTCCAACACCCACGGCGACACCACGATCAACGCCGGCACGCTCCAAGGCGGCATCGGCGCCGGCATTCTCACAGTCAACGCGGGCGGCGCTTACGACGCGGGCGCGCTGACGGCAGTGACAGTCGGCGGGCTGGCAGGCGAAGGCGTCGTGATGCTCGGTTCCGCGGACCTAGTGTTCAACATCGCGGGCGCCGGCGCTGTGTTTGATTTCGCGGGCACAATCACCGGCGGCGGCCAGTTTATCAAAACCGGTTCCGGCGCGCTCGACTTGCGGCAAACGCTCACCTTCGCCAGCACGCACATCAAGGAAGGTTCGGTGAAACCCGGCGACGCTGCAAAATTCGGCGCGGGCACGCTTCTGCTCGGCGGCGTCACCACGCACGGTCTGATTGATTACGACGGAGCTGCGGACTGGACAAAGGACATCGGGCTTACCGGCGCGGGCGGCGGTTTTATCATTGGCATTGACGGCAGCGCAAACTTCATCGCGACAGCGACGGGCGCGGGCGATTTTATAAAGGCGGGAAGCGGCACGCTCGACATCACGGGTGCCACGATGAACAACACCGGCAACACCGTGGTCGAAGCCGGCACATTGCGCGGCGACACAACCACGATAAAAGGCGATACCAGCGTGGCGGCGGGCGCGACCGTTGAGTTTTATCAAACCAGCGACGGCGCCTACGCCGGCGCTATCACCGGCGCGGGTGCGTTGTATAAAACCGGCGCAGGCTCACTCACCCTGACGGGAGCCAACACCTACGGCGACACCGTCATCAGCGCGGGCTTGATCGAGGGCAACATCGGCGCGGGCACGCTCACGGCGGAAAGTTCCGGCACGTATAAAATGGGCGCGGGTTCAAGTGTCACCTTCACCGGCATGCTCGGCAACGGCACGGTTGATATGAACGGCAACGATCTGGTGTTCGACGTGGCCGATGGCATCACGGGCACGTTCGGCTTCCAAGGCGCGCTGGGCAACGGCAGCGATTTTATAAAAACCGGCGCGGGCACGCTCGACTTGCGGCAAACACTCGCCCTCGCGAGCACGCACATCAAGGAAGGCTCGGTGAGGCTCGACGATGCCGCAAAACTCGGTGCGGGCACGCTTCTGCTCGGCGACACCGCCACGCACGGCCTGATTGACTACACCGGAGTCGCGGACTGGACAAAGAATACAGGACTCACCGGCGCGGGCGGCGGTTTTATCATTGGCGTTGGCGACAGCGCAAACTTCACCGCGACAGCGGCGGGTGCGGGCGATTTTATAAAGTCGGGAGGCGGCACGCTCGACATCACGGGAGCCACGATGAACAATACCGGCAACACCGTGGTCGAAGCCGGCACGTTGCGCGGCGACGCAACCACGATCAAGGGCGATACCAGCGTGGCGGCGGACGCGACCGTTGAGTTTTATCAAACCAGCGACGGCGCCTACGCCGGGGCGATCACCGGCACGGGTGCGTTGCACAAAACCGGCGCAGGCTCACTCACCCTGACGGGAGCCAACACCTACGGCGACACCGTCATCAGCGCGGGCTTGATCGAGGGCAATATCGGCGCGGGCACGCTCACGGCGGAGAGTTCCGGCACGTATAAAATGGGCGCGGGTTCAAACGTCACATTCACCGGTATGCTTGGCAACGGCACGATTGATATAAACGGCAACGATCTGGTGTTCGACGTGGCCGATGGCATCACGGGCACGTTCGGCTTCCAAGGCGCGCTCAACAACGGCAACGATTTTATAAAAACCGGCGCGGGCACGCTCGACTTGCAGCAAACACTCGCCCTCGCGAGTACGCACATCAAAGAAGGCTCGGTGAAACTCGACGATGCCGCAAAACTCGGCGCGGGCGCGCTCCTGCTCGGCGACACTTCCGCGTGCGGCCTGATTGACTACACCGGAACGGCGGACTGGACAAAGGACATCGGGCTGACCGGCGCGGGCGGCGGTTTTATCATTGGCGTCGGCGGCAGCGCAAACTTCACCGCGACAGCGGCGGGCGCGGGCGATTTTATAAAGTCGGGAAGCGGCACGCTCGACATAACGGGAGCCACGATGAACAACACCGGCAACACGCTGGTCGAAGCCGGCACGCTGCGCGGCGACGCAACCACAATAAAAGGCGACACCGGCGTGGCGGCGGACGCGATCGTCGAGTTTTATCAAACCACCGACGGCGCCTACGCCGGGGCGATCACCGGCGCGGGCACGTTGCGCAAAAGCGGCTCAGGCGCGCTCACTCTCACCGGGGCCAACGCCCACGGTGACACCGTCATCGAGCAGGGTTTGCTCACCGGCAACATCAGCGCGGGCCGGCTCGATATAAAGACCGGCGGCACCTACAAGGTGCGCGACGGCCAGCAGGCTTACACCACAACGGGCATCGTCGGCGACGGCATGCTCGACCTGAACCAGGCCGATCTCGTGTTCGACATCGCGGGTGGCTCCAGCGTGTTCAACTTCAGCGGCAGCTACACCGGCGCGGGCGGCAATCAGCTCATCAAGACCGGCGCGGGCACGCTCGACTTGCAAACGCGCGCGGCGCTTCCCGGCGGTGCCGTGATCGGGGAAGGCGTCGTGCGACTGGCAAGCGAGGATTTTCTCGGCGCCGGCGTCACGCTCGGCGGCACGACCACCACCGGTTTGCTCGAATACACCGGCTCCACCGCATGGGCCGGGGCGCTCAAGGTCGCGGGCGCGGGCGGCGGCTTCACCGTGGCCGGCGGCGACGGCGCGCAATTCACCGGCACGCTTTCGGGTGACGCACTTTTTATCAAGGAAGGCGCGGGACGCCTCGATGCAACCGGCGCGACCTTTGCCAACACCGGCGGCATGTCGGTGCGCTCCGGCACGCTCGCGGGCGCCGCGCACAACATCGCCGCGGCCACCGAGGTGCTTGCGGGCGCGGTGCTGGAGTTTGCCGAGGCGGGCGACGGCGTCTACGCGGGCGCGCTCACCGGCGCGGGTTCCCTGCTCAAGACGGGCGCGGGCACGCTCACGCTGTCACAAGCGGTTGGATACGGCGGCGCGACCACCGTGCGCGAAGGCATTCTCAGGGCGGGTGCGGCCAGTCTCTGGCTTAATACATCGAAGGTCGTCACCGAGGCCGCCGGCGCGATCGACATGGGCGGTTTTGACCAGAGGATCGTCAACCTCGCCAACGACGGCGCGATTATATTCAACGCAAAGGTCAACGGCGTCGCGGGTGTTATATATGAAATGGATAGCCTGCAAATTACCGGCAGCGCGACTGGCCTGGGAAAAATCCGCGTTAATATATACGAAACTTCCATCGACGGCGCGGCATGGACGCGGGAAGCCGTGTTTTTCGAGATCAGCGGAAGCGATGCGCCGCATTATATAGCGGAGACAGCCGGGCGTCATGTCAGCGGCGCCTACGACTGGGTTGTCACGCCTTCCGATGATCGCAAAAAATACACGCTCTCCGCCGACCAGCTTTCGCCGGAGGTGCCCGCGGTCGGCGGAATCGACGCCGCGGGTTATCTCGCGGGCAAAGCCTCGGCGTCCGGTCTCAGCCGGAGGCTGCTGGCGATGCGCGCGGAAAACGGCCCGCACGATTTTCAATTCTGGAGCGGCGGACTCTGGCGCGAAGACCGTCTGAACGACGCGCTTTATAATCACGCGCAGGCGAGGACACGCGGCATCCAGATCGGCGCGGATTGGAACAATAAAAAGGGAAGCGACAGGCCCGCCACCATCGGCGTGTTTTATGATTATGCGGAAACACACATGGATATGGACGGCAAAACCTCCTCCACCAAGTCCGGTTCCAACGGCGCCGGTTTCTACGCCTCGTACCGCCCGGCCCCGCTTTATATAGACCTGCTCATCCGCGGCTCGCGGGAGAATTACGACATCATCGTGCCCGGCATGCCCGCGTTCAGCACCGAAGGCACGGGCATCGCCGTTTCCATCGAGACCGGCGGGGTGCTTCCGGTTGACTGGAGCTGGAATATTGAACCGCAACTGCAGGCCATGCTGCAAAAACACAAAGTGGACGCCGTGTCTGACGCGTTCGACCGCGAATATACAATTGATGGCGCTGGCACGATCGAGGGCCGCTTCGGCGTGCGGCTCTGGCGAGAGTTTCCGATGTGGAACGGCAGAGGCCGGCTCGCCCCATACATCCGCCCCAGCCTCATTTATGAATGGGAAGGCGAGGGCGTGGTGAGCGTCGGCGGCAGGAGTTTCAAAAACCACATGGGAGGTTCTTACGGCGCGCTTGATGCCGGCGTGTCGCTCATGCTCGGCGGACACCTCCTCGTCAGCGTGGATGGAGGCTGGTATGCCGGAAGCAAGATGAACGGATACGCTGTCAACGCCGGCCTCAGCCTTCTCTGGTAAAACCGCGCACCGCACAATCACCCGCTCCTGATTATATATAATATTATGAAAACAAATCCCCGCAATGTGCCCGCCCTTCCGTGCCTGACGCGCGCCGCGGCGCTGTTTCTCCTCTGCATGCCTGCCGCGCTGGCCGCGCAAACAGCCGCGCCAGCCGTGCCACCCGACGAGGAAATTGTCGTGATGGAGCAGTTCAACATCGTCGAGTCGGCCAATGACAATGACTGGGTGTCAACGCAGGCGATGAGTGGCACGCGCACCTCCGAACTCATCGCCAACCTTCCTTATCAAATGCAGGTGGTGACCGCCGAGTTCATGGAGGATTTCGACATGGTCTCGGTCATCGACCAGCTCTCATCCATCAGCGGCCTCGCCCTCGACGGGGATTCCGCCGATCCGGTCGCCGGCGCCACGCCGAGCGAAAATGCGACTTTCCGTGGATTCAAAATATCAAAACTGCGCGATGGCTTCAGGAACGCCCCGCCGCCCCAGCTCGGCAACACCCGGCAGGTCGAGGTGATCAAAGGCCCCATGTCCACGCTTTACGGCATGGCGCAGCCGGGCGGCGTGATCAATTATATCTCCCGGAGGCCGAGGGCGCGTCCGCAATACACGGCCGGTTTTTCGGCGGGCAATTATGACCGCGTGCGCGGCAGCGTCTCCATCAACACGCCCATTTATAAAAAGAAACTCTATCTTTTGGGCGTTGCATCGTATTCGTCGGGGAAGGGCAATATTGAATATTCACAAAATGAAACCCTCACCTATTTCGCCCGCCTTCTATACAAACCCACCCGCACGACTGACATAACGGTTTCATATGAACTACAGAAAGCCGAGGGCCGCCGGGGTGACACGGTGCCGCGATGGACGACGGGGAACACCGTGACCGGACAAAATTGGAGCACGACCACCGGCACGCTCATGGGGCCTTATTGGGACCTTGCGACGTTTAACGCGACCGGCGGCCCCAATGAATGGTATAATCGCTCTTACGCGGGGATAAATTTTCTTTTGGAGCAGAGGCTCGGAAAAAATTGGAAGTTTCGTGTCGCTTATCAATGGCAGGAAAAGAAATGGGATCAAAATCTCTACACCGATTCCAACTATTGCGTGGATATTCCGGATGGCGGAATGAGGGCCATTTACCCGCGTGTATGGTATCAGGATTACGATTATCCCTACGCGGTGCAGGCGGATTTGCTGGGCCATTTCAAGACGGGAAAGATTGGTCACGCCCTGCATTTTCTATTCGATACCGCCAAGATTGACCTGGACCGCTCCTATTGGGAATTGCCAAGCGCGCAAAACAGGCCGGTTTCCGGCGGCGGCGTCATCCCCGATTCCGTGTATTACATGGACCCGCTCAACCCGGATTGGAGCACGGACTGGTTCAGCTTCGGAGACATAAGAAGCCAGGACCGGCAGGGGGGACTTTCCCGCCTGGACAGCCAGCGTTATGAGTATGAAAGAATGACCGGCTATTGCGTCACCGAGCGCATGTATATGTTCGGCAACAAACTGATTTTCATGGGCAGTCTGCGCTACGACGAGGTTTATAATAAAGTCTACAGCGGCACCCGCCTCATGAGTGACGCGGACTGGCAGGGATGGAGGCGCGCGCTCAAGGATGACGACATCACATATAGCGCCGGCTGCAACTGGAATCCGTATGGCGACAACCGTTTGATTGTGTTTGGAAACTACAGCACGTCCTATAACACCGAGATCGTCGTGGATGGCGGAACGGGCGAGGTGATGCCGAACGAGACCGGACGGGGATTCGAGGGCGGAATCAGGGTGGGCGCGTTTCACGGCAAAATGAACATGGCTGTCACGGGATTTCAGATCGAGAAGCACAATATAGCGCAGACGAATCACGAATATTACGTGGCGGGGGATGGAACGCCTGAATATACAAGCACGGGCACGCATCGTGTCCGGGGCGCGGACATGGACCTGGACATCAGGCCGTTCCAGGGGTTCGTGGTGAGCCTGGCGGCTTCGTATATTGACGCGAAGGTCATCGAATCCAGCGATCCCCGTTATCCGGTGGGTTCGCGCAAAATAAAAACCCCCGACAAAACCCTGCACATCGCGGCGAAATACCGTTTTCCGGGCATGTTCAGGGGATTCACCATCGGCGCGCGCATGGGTTACCGGTCGGGTTACGTGAACGCGAATTATATAGCAAGGAATTCACTGGTGCCGGGATCGAACAACGCCGAGCAGCCTTATTATGAAGCGCCGTCGCTGACTGTTTTCGGAGGATTTCTCAAATATGAATGGAGGCGGAAAAAAACCAGCCAGTCCCTCACGCTCAGCGGAAAAAACATTATGGACAAACTGTATGTGGGGGCAAACCGGAAGGTGAGCCTCGGGCGGCAGGTCACGCTTGCATACGGCATTTCGTTCAGATAATCACATTATTACAGCATGTCATTTCTTACGCCCACCCGCCGCCGCTGGATCATCGTCGCAATCATATTCGGCGCGATGGTGCTTAACTATATAGACCGCGTGACGCTTTCCTTTCTCGAAAAGGAAATCAAGACGCTGTTCGGCCTGAACAATATTGGCTATGCCTGGGTTGCCAATGTGTTTATCTTTTTCTATGCGGTGATGTATCCGGTTTCGGGCTGGCTCGTCGACCGTTTCGGGCGGGGCGACGGCGTGCGCCGGATGATGTTCGGCGGCATCGTCGTGTGGTCCGCCGCGTGCATCGGGGCCGCCTTCACGCGGGTGGCGTGGACGTTCGGCGCGTGTCGCGCGATGCTCGGCGCCGCCGAGCCGATGGCCTACGCCGCGCAGTTGCGCGTGGTCACGGAGTGGTTTCCCAAGAGGCTTCGCGCCACCGCCAACAGCCTGTGCGTGGCCGGCGGCACCATCGGCATGGTCATCGCCGCGCCCCTGCTTGTGGGGCTGAAGGAAAACTTCGACTGGCGCGCCGCCTTCCTCGTGCCCGGCGTGCTCGGGCTGGTCTTCGGCGCGCTTTGGCTGGCGTTCTACCGCAACCCGCCGCCGGAAGTGCTGGCGGAAAACACCGGCTCTGCCTCCACCGCGCGGGAGCCGGCTTTCACCTGGCCTCAATTATGGAAAACCCGCACGCTTTGGGGTGTCATCCTCGTGCGTTTTATCAGCGATCCGGTGTGGTATTTCTGCCTGTTCTGGCTGCCCGGCTACCTGAAAACCGCCGGTCTTTCCGAGAAACAAATCGGCTTGTTCGGCTGGATTCCGTTCCTGTTTGCCGCCGTCGGCGGCATCGCCAGCGGCATCGTCTCCGACCGCATGGTGCGCGGCGGCATGGCCCCGCTGCACGCCCGCAAACTCATGCTCGCCGCCACCGCCGTCCTCATGCCCGTCTTCGCGCTCACCCCGCACATCGCAAGCCCGTCCCTCGTCATCGCCATCTTCAGCCTCGTGTGCGCCATCTGCCTGAGCTGGCTGTTCACCGTGCCGGTGATGATGACGGAGACCTTTCCCACCCGCAATGTCAGCGGCGTGCTCGGCATCGCCGCCGGCTGCGGCGCCTTCGGCTCCGTCCTCTTCAACCTTTTTGTCGGCAAGCATCTCGACGACGCCAACCCCGCCGTCATCTTTACCGTGATGGGCGGCCTGCATCTGCTGGCCTCGGTGGTTCTGTGGACCATGGCAAGAAAGGAGACGCCCCGCGCGGCGTGATTTTTCCATCAACAATAATAAACAAATATAATCATGAAACCCGAAAATAATATTATCATCGAACCATCCCGCGAAACGCCGGTTTGCAAGGAGGCGGACGTGCTCGTGGTCGGCGGCGGTCCCGCCGGCATCATGGCCGCCCTGGCCGCGGCGGAAAGCGGACGGCGCGTGGCGCTGGTGGAAAGCCGCGGCCACGTGGGCGGCAATCTCACCCTCGGGCTGCCGATACTCGGCTTTCTCAGCCAGAAAAAGGAACTGATTATAAAAGGGCTTCCTCAAAAATTCATGGAACGCCTCAAGGCCAGGGGCGCGGCCAGCGACCATCAGCCGTGTCCGTTGCATGTCAGCCTGACCATCGTCGATCCCGAGATTATAAAAACCGAGGCGATGAACATGCTGCTCGAGGCGGGCGTGGAGATTCTCCTGCACACGATGTTTGCAGACGCGATTGTGGAGGACGGAAAAATCAAAGGCTGCATTTTTCAGGGCAAGGGCCGCCGCGAGGCGATTCTGGCCGGGCAGGTTGTCGATTGCACGGGCGATGGCGACGTGGCGTTTCAGGCGGGCGCGCCCTGCGAAAAGGGCGATGCAGACGGCGGCATGCAGCCGCCCACGCTCATGTTCCGCCTCGACAACGTGGACACCGACAAACTCCGCAAAAGCATCGCCGCCCAGCCGGACATGTATCAAATGGATTTTATCCCGCCTGATTATTTCGGGCGGAACAGCCGCTTTATCACGGTCGGCCTGCGCAATCTTATTAAAAAGGCCCGCGCCGGTGGCGTGGAGATTCCCACCGACCGGACGATTATAATAACCGGCATCCGCAAGGGCGAGGCGTGGATTAATATGACACGGGTCAGGGAAATCGACGGTTCGGATTCGCACAGCCTCACCGACGGCGAGATCATCGCGCGGCGGCAGATCGACGGCATTATAAAATACCTGACCGGTTACGTTCCGGGATTTGAAAACGCGTGGCTCTCCATGTCCCCGCCTTTCCTCGGCATCCGCGAATCGCGGCGTGTCACCGGGCAATACATGCTCAACCGTGACGATATTCTGGGCTGCCGCAGATTTGACGACGCCATCGCTGTGGGCAGCTATCCGATTGATATTCACCGCCCGGACGACAACGGCTGCACGCTCGAATGGTGCGGCGATTGTTATGATATTCCCTACCGCTCGCTCGTGCCGCGGAAAATGGAAAACCTGCTCATCGCGGGGCGCTGCATCGGTGTCACGCACGAGGCCATGGCCGCCACGCGCGTGATGTCCACCTGCATGGCCATCGGCGAGGCTGCCGGACGGGCCGCGGCCCTGTGCGCCGCCGCCGGCATCACGCCGTCCGCGCTCGACATCAAAAAACTCCGGGAGGCGTTGCGCGCAAGCGGGGCGTATCTGCGTTCTTGAAAGGCGTTCCTGAAAGCCGCGGCCATCGTGGCGGGGGCGGGAGTTGATTTTGCAACAATTCACCACAAGGAAAATATATAATTCCATTATGAAACCGACCAAATATAAACATCAGATCAAATACAACCATCCACTCCGCGCCATGATGGTCGCGGTGTTCTCCGCATTATTGTTCTCCACGGCTTACGCTGTCACGAACAAGGATGACAGGACACTCGTCTTCCAAAACGGACTCGACGGCTATGCCGGCGCCCTTGAAGTTGGCATTGACCAAAACAAGCCCGGCAAACTCAGCACCAAGCCGGTCAACCTCTGGATCGAGCGCGGCGTGAAGGACGGCAGGCAAACGTCGGCGAAGCAGGCATTGATACGTTTCGACGGCATTTTCGGACGGGGCGCCTCCCAAATTCCGCCCGGCGCGAATATTTCCCGGGCGACACTCCGCCTTTGCACCGGCTCGTTGAAAGATGCGCCGACCTACCACCGGATTTTTCTCAACCGCGTATTGGTTCCCTGGGACAAAAACGCCGCGTGGAAATACAAGGCATGGGGGGACGATGGCATTCAGGCCGACGGACGCGAGGCTGCCGC
The DNA here is from genome assembly GCA_031263125.1 of Opitutaceae bacterium. Lineage (GTDB taxonomy): Bacteria > Verrucomicrobiota > Verrucomicrobiia > Opitutales > Opitutaceae > Ereboglobus. The sequence goes on from JAISGL010000180.1 coordinate 34,376, forward strand.
CGATTCCGACGCCCACTTTGTCCCCAACCTTAATAATACTGCCTATGAGATTGATGTAACCGAGTCCCTGCGCGCATGGGCGCGCGGCGAACCCAATCATGGCTGGGTCCTTCACAATATCCGGGTGCATCTGGAAGCAGCCGCCTTTATCAGTTCGCGAGTACAAAAGCAGGACCAGCGCCCTCTCCTGCGCGTCATCTTCGACGCCAATCCCGCCAACCTCGCCCCGCAGGCGGACAAGTTCACCGCAAGCTCCGCCGGTGACGCGGCGGCCACCCTCTCCCTGCACGCGACGGACGCCAACAAAGACCAACTGGACGTGATTTTCCACGGGCGCAAGCAAGCCAAATCAGGCCCGGATTTCCAAGTGGTTCTGCTCCCTGACACGCAATATTATACAATGAAAAAACACGGCGGCACTCCGGAGATGTTCAACGCCCAGACCGAATGGATCGCCCGCAACGCCAGGGCGCGCAACATCGCCTTCGTCCTCCACCTCGGCGACATCACCGACACCGGCGACGTCTACGAGGAGGAGTGGCAAATCGCCAGCAAGGCGCTTTACCGGCTTGAGGACCCCGCCCTGAGCGGGCTGCCCGAAGGCGTGCCCTATGCCGTTGCCGTCGGCAATCACGACCAGCGCAAGAAGGGCACGGATGGGAAATTATTCGAAAGAGGGGGCGGCGCATTATTATATAATAAATATTTTGGCGTTAATCATTTTTCCGGAAAAAGCTATTACGGCGGTCATTACGGCGACGATAATAACAACTACTATGCGCTTTTTGATGCCGGCGCGGAAAAGTTCATTGTCCTCAGCCTTGAATACGGGCGTCCCGCCAGGGATTCCGCCCTGCTCGAATGGGCCGCCGGCCTGTTGCAAAAACACGCGGACCGGCGTGCCATTGTCATCACCCATGCGACGATTTTTCCGGGAGTGCCGGGAGCGTTCCAAGCCGATGGTGGCGCCGTCCATGAGGCGCTGAAAGCCTGCAAGAACCTCATGCTTATTGTCGGCGGCCACACCACCGGCGAGGGCCATCGCACGGACACCCACGACGGCGCCACTGTACACTCCATTGTCCAGGATTTCCAGTTCGACCGGCAAGGTGGCAACGGCTTCCTCGGCATCCTCACTTTCTCCCCGCGCGACAACCATATCCGCGTCGTCACCTATTCGCCCTTCGCCGACCGCTGGCGCACCGATCCCGCCGCCCAATACACACTCGAATACAATTTCGGCACACATATCGAACCATTCGCCAAAATCGGCACGGCAAAGGCCCGTTCCGGCGACACGCCAGCCTGCCGCTGGGAGGGTCTCGCGCCGCACGCTGATTACGAGTGGTTCGCCGAGATTTCCGATGGCGGCAAAACCACCCGCACCGGGACCCAATTGTACAAACCCGCCGCCCCAAAATAAACAAAACGTCATGCCCGGTATCCCATAACGAATCTTTCTTCGGACAACTGATATTACTCACCCCGTAGGGCCTGACCTTGCGTCAGGCCGCGAATTCCCTGTGCGGCCTCCCACGCGAGCGCAACCTGACACAAGGTCAGACCCTGCAAAATCCACCGGCTGCGTATGTAGCGCAGGCTGCCAAGCCTGCCGACGGGCCGAAGGCCCGCCTCGCGTAGCGCGGGCATCTTGCCCGTGGACGGCGCGAAGCGCCGCCCACCCATGCCGTCTCCAACGCGGGATGGATTCTGACTGTATGAAAAATTCATGCAAACGAACGCTTGCTTAATACACAAATATATTCTAACTATACTACATTACTTCACTTTTCTTTTTAACATTGGAGAACTCCTGCAATGAATATTCCTCGATTCGTTTTACAAGCCGGCATATGCCTTTTTACGACGCTTGCATTTCATCACGCTGGCAGACAGCTGAAGGGGTAGACAGCTGAAGGGGTCAGGACGTTTTTTGCCACTTTTCCTCATATGCGCTCGCCTTTTCACCATTTTTCCATTGCTGTTCACCAAATCGTTTGTTCACCTAGTTGCATGAATCTACGTC
>JAISGL010000204.1 GCA_031263125.1 Opitutaceae bacterium
CGTTTTCACCTTGCGCGTCCGTTTCAACGCCCCCTGCAGTTTCGCCTGCTCTTGCCAGCCTTCGGGCAGGAGCGCCGCCAGGCTTTTCCAATCCTCGGTCAACCATGTCTCGTCCATCACTGTTTCGTCCATCCCCATTTTTTCCCGCCATGCGCAAATTGTGTCAAGAATTATCTTAGCGCTTATGGGCAAGATGCCCGTGCTATTCGATCCGGCGGCTTCGCCGTCAGCGGGCGGGACGCCCGCTCTACTCCAGAATTGGCGGCATGCCCTGTCCCGTTTTTGAGATGCGCCCCCGGTTTGCGCCGCCAACCACAAGAGTTGATTTTTTTGCGTATGATTTCCCCATGAGAAAATCCAATCCAGACCAATTCACCAACGTGACGCGATGCATCACAACGCGACGTGACGTGACGCATCACAACGCGACGCAACGTGACGTGACGTGACGTGACGTGACGCGACATGTCTCGTAGCGCGGGTTGCCGAGCCTGACGTTATTTTTTGATGCGCCTTGCAAGCTGGCAGGCTTGGCAGCCTGCGCTACGCAGCCTGCGCTACGTGTCTGCGCCATGTGTCTGCGCTAGGGGATGCGGCGCGGCGCGGCGCGTTGGCGCTTACATTGCGCCGTGGCAGTTTTTGTATTTTTTGCCGCTGCCACAGGGGCAGGGGGCGTTGCGGCCCACTTTCGGGGTGTCGCGGCGGATCGTCACTTTCGGGAGCTTGATTTCGGCTTCCGGGGTGTTGGTCGAAACTTGCGGTTGTTGCGCGGGGCCGGTGTGGGTGATGGTCGTGCGGACCGTCGGAGCGGCGGAGTCGGTTTCGGGGCCTTGCAATCTTGCGCCGCGGGAGAGCATGGCGAGCATGTTCTCAAAGGCCTGGAGGTTGCTCGCACTGCGGAAGAGGCCCGTGCAGATTTGCAGGCGCACGGCGTTCATCAGTTCCTCGAAATATTTGTAGGCTTCGTTTTTGTACTCAACGAGCGGGTCTTTCTGGCCGTAACTGCGGAGGCCCACGGACTGGCGGAGGCTTTCCATTTCGGTGAGGTGCTCCTGCCAGTGCTGGTCGATGGCGTTGATCACCACGTAGCGTTCGAGTCCGCCGAGGGCTTCGGGGACTTCGACGGATTCTTTCACGGCGTAGGCGGTTTTGATGCGGTCGACGAGGAGGGTTTTCGTGGCGGCGGCATCGAGGTTTTCGAGTTCGGAAACTTTCAGCGAGATGGGGAAATAGCGGTTGACCCAGCCGACGAGGCTTTCGAGGGAGTTTTGCGTGGAGCCGCCTTTTTCACCGAGGCCGGCGACGGCGACGCGGTTTTCAATTTCTTCGTCAACTTGCTCGAAGATGATGCTCTTGGCGCGTTCGGCGTGGATGGCGGCGTTGCGGATGTCGTAGATGACCTGGCGCTGGAGGTTGAGGACGTCGTCGTATTGGAGGAGGCGTTTGCGGGCGGAGAAGTTTTGCTGCTCCACTTTTTTCTGCGCGCTTTCGATGGAGCGGTTGAGGAGCGGGTGCTGGAGTTCCTCGCCTTCTTTCATGGTGCCTTCCATGAGGCGCGAGGCGAGGTTGCCTTGGAGGAAGAGGCGCATGAGTTCGTCCTCGAGCGAGAGGAAAAACTTGGTGAGGCCGGGGTCGCCCTGGCGGGAGCAGCGTCCGCGGAGCTGGCGGTCGATGCGGCGGGATTGGTGGCGTTCGGTGCCGATGACGTAGAGGCCGCCGGTTTCTTTCGTGGCGGGCGTGAGTTGGAGATCGTAGGCTTCCTCGGAGTCGGAGTCGTAGCGTTTGACTTCGCCGGTGCGGGGTTCGGTGAGGGTGTATTCGTGGATTTTTTTGGCGGCTTTTTCGGGGTCGGCGCTGAGGGCGTGGGTGACGTTGTAGCGGACGCCTTCGCCGAGTTTGATGTCGGTGCCGCGGCCGGCCATGTTTGTCGCGATGGTGACGGCGCCGCGCTGGCCGGCGCGGGCAACGATGTCGGCTTCCTGCGCGTGGAACTTGGCGTTGAGCACGGTGTGTACGATGCCTGTGCGGCGGAGCATGCGTGAGAGGACTTCGGAGGATTCGACGGAGGCGGTGCCGACAAGGACGGGCTGGCCGCGTTTGTGGGCGGCTTCGATTTCGCGGACGACGGAGTTGTACTTGTCGCGGCGGGTTTTGAAGATGGCGTCGTTTTTGTCGATGCGGATGCAGGGTTTGTTGGTGGGGATGACTTGGACGGAGAGTTTGTAGATGTCGTTGAACTCGGTGGCTTCGGTTTCGGCGGTGCCGGTCATGCCCGCGAGTTTTTCATACATGCGGAAGTAGTTTTGAATGGTGATGGTGGCGTAGGTGCGGGTCTCGGCTTCGATGTTGACGTTTTCCTTGGCTTCGACGGCTTGGTGGAGGCCGTCGGACCAGCGGCGGCCGGGCATGACGCGTCCGGTGTTTTCGTCGACGATCATGACTTTGCCTTCCTGCACGACGTATTCGACGTCTTTTTCGTAGAGGGAGTAGGCGCGGAGGAGTTGGGAGATGGCGTGGATGTCCTCGGAGATGATGGCGTAGTCGGCCTCGGCTTTGCGTTTGATGTCTTCGCGTTGATCGGGGGTGTGGCGGTCGTCTTTTTCGAGGAGGGCGAACTGGGTGGCGAGGTCGGGGAGGACGAAGGCGTCGGGGTTGTCGGGGCGGAGGTGGTTGCGGCCGAGGAGGGAGAGGTCGGCCTGGTGCTGGCGTTCGTCGATGGAGAAGTAGAGTTCTTCCTTGAGGCGGTAGAGTTGTTCTTTCTGGAAGTCGGAGTGGAGTTCGGTTTCGACGCGGTCGAGGAGTTTGCGCCATTCGGGGGTTTCGAGGAGGCGGAGGAGTTGTTTGTTATTGGGGGCGCCGAATTTGACCTGGAGCATTTTAAGGGCGGCGGTCTGGATTTCGTCCTTGGTGGGGGCGGGGTTTTGTTTTTCGAGGAGGTCCTTTGCCTCGGAGACGAGGTTGTTGCAGAGGCGGGTTTGCGCGGCGACGAGTCGTTCGACGCCGGGTTTGAGGCGGGTGAAGGGTTGTTCGCGCTGGATGGGGGCGGGGCCGGAGATGATGAGCGGGGTGCGGGCTTCGTCGACGAGGATGGAGTCGATTTCGTCGACGATGCAGTACCAGTGTTCGCGCTGGACCTGGTCTTCCTTGCGGGTGGCCATGCCGTTGTCGCGGAGGTAGTCGAAGCCGAATTCGGAGGCGGTGCCGTAGGTGATGTCGCGCGAATACATTTCGCGGCGGATGTCGTTGGGCATTTGCTGCTGGATGCAGCCGACGGTGAGGCCGAGGAATTGGTAGAGGTAGCCCATCCATTCGGAGTCGCGGCGGGCGAGGTAGTCGTTGACGGTGACGAGCTGGGCGTTGCGGCCGTTGAGAGCGTTGAGGTAGAGGGGGAGGGTGGCGACGAGGGTTTTGCCTTCGCCGGTGGCCATTTCGGAGATGCGGCCTTCGTGGAGGGCGATGCCGCCGATGAGCTGGACGTCGAAGTGGACCATGTTCCAGTCGAGTTCGTGTTCGCAGACGATGACTTTGCGCCCGACGAGGCGGCGGGCGGCATTTTTGACGGCGGCGAAGGCTTCGGGGAGGAGGGCGTCGAGGGTTTCGCCGGCTTTGAGGCGGGCGCGGAATTCGTCGGTTTTGGCGCGGAGTTGTTCGTCGGTGAGGGGCTGGTAGGTTTTCTCGATTTCGTTGATGCGTACGACAATGGGGCGGACTTTTTCGAGGAATTTGCGGTAGTGACGGCCGGAGAATTTTTTAAGGAGCCAGGAAATCATCGGAGGTGCGGAAGAGGTGTGCGGAAGGTGGATTGCGGAATGCGGAAGGTGGATTGCGGAATGGTACGTGGCGTGTGATGCGTGGTGTGCGGTGTGCGGTGTGCGATGTGCGATGTGCGGTGTGCCGGTGGTTGGAAAAATTGAAAAGGGGTAGAGTGTGGTGGGTGGATGGTGGTGTGCAACGGAAGAATTTTGCCGGAATTTTGCCGGAGCGGAGGTGTGGGTGAGGAGGCGGATGCGGATGCGAATTTCTGCGATGCCGTTGCCGCGTGGCGTGCGGCGCGCGACGCGCGACGCGCGAAATCATCATCATGAGAAAGAAAGAGGCCAACCGGCAGCCAGAGCCAGCGTGGATGACCGCCGGTTGTGCGAAGCGTTGTTGAGCAAGCGGACGCTTTCGGGCGACGGATGATATTGCGACGGATGATATTGAGGATTGCATTTCGCCCCTGATAATTTACCGGTGGGAATTTGCTAAAAATGATAAATATTGATGATTATATCGCCGGTTTTTCCGAACTGACAGGCTGCAAAAACAGGCAGCCGTGGGAATTCACTTCCGGTTAAGTGTCTGGTTGCGGGAAAGAATAAAATCACTTGATGGTGATTATATCGCCGGGAACCTTGTTGCCATTCATAAAACAGCCATTACAGAGACCGGTGTAACGCTGAAACCTCCGGTCATCATAGGGAAAAATTGTTTTATCGGGACGGGTTCGTACCTGCGGAACGGAGTGTTCCTTGTCGAGAACGTGCGCATCGGGGCAGGCTGTGAAATAAAATCAAGTATTATTTTCAGCAACAGCGCCGTTGCGCACTTCAACTTCATTGGCGACACCATTGTCGGCAACGGCGTGAATTTCGAGGCAGGCTCGATATTTTCCCGGAGGTCCGCCCCGGGTCGGTCACTTGGTAGTTTGTTGTTCATGCTGGGCACACGAGCGCGGGCATCTTTGCCCGCGAAACGCCATGTGTCCGCAGCATATTATATATCGAAAACACATCGCGGGCAAAGATGTCCGCGTTCCCAGGCGCTGCTGCGTAATATCAATTATTAACTGATGTTACGCAGTCGGCAGTTTTCGTAGGGCCTGACCTTGTGTCAGGCCGCACACGCGTGGGAAGGCGCACTGGTAATTCGCGGCCTGACACAAGGTCAGGCCCTACGGACTGCGTAACATCAATTATTAATATTTTATATTACGCCGCCAGAAATCGCTCCATGCGCGCGAGCACGCGGTCGCGGCCCATTACGCGGAACATGCCGGTGAGGTTCGGGCCGATGTTCGTGCCGGAGACGGCGAGGCGCGCGACAGCCTGGTAGTCGCCAAAGCCGAGTCCTTTGGCGGCGGCGAGTTTTTTGATCGCTTCCTCGATGGCGAGGTCGGTCGAAAAATCGACCGAGGGCTGTTTGAGCACGTCCGCAAGTTCGCGGAGGCGCGTTTTGGGGGCGCCTTTCGACATCGTTTTTTCACGGACTTTTGCGTCGATGGCGTAGTCTTCCGTGAAGAAATAGGCTGTGTAGGCGGGCAGGTCCTCGATGCCTTTGATCTTGGGCTGCGAGAGCAGGAGGACGTCGCGCAGGTAGGCTTCATCGGGCGCGCCGGCGGATTGGGAAAACGTGTTTTGTTTCGCGAAAAAGGCTTTCGCACGCGTCACAAAATCGTCGGGGGCGAGCGCGAGCACATAGGCCATGTTCATGTGCGCGAGTTTTTTCTCGTCGAAGCGCGCGTTGCTTTGGTTGACACCGGGCAGGTCGAAGAGGCGGATGATTTCCGCGACGGACATGATCTCGCGGTCGCCGCCGGGATTCCAGCCGAGGAGGCTGAGGAAGTTGACGAGCGCGTGGGGAATGTATCCGCGGCGCTGATACTCTTCGACGAGCGCACCCTGGTCGCGCTTGGACATTTTGCCGGGGCCGTTTTGTTTCAGGATGAGCGGGATGTGCGCGAAATGCGGCACGGGCGCGCCGAAGGCTTTGAAGAGTTCGACGTGCTTGCTGGTGTTTGAAAGGTGGTCCTCGCCGCGAATGACGTGCGTGATTTTCATGGCGATGTCGTCGATGACGTTGACGAGGTGGAACACGGGGCTTCCGTCGGAGCGCACGATGACGAAGTCCTCGTCCTCGACGCGTTCGACGCGCCCGCGGATGAGGTCGTTGATTTCGGTGGGCGCGGTCTTGACTTTGACGACGGTCTTTTTGCGGTGGGCGTCGAAGATTTCGTGGCGTTCACCGATGAGTTTGAACCAGATTGCGCCGTCCTTCTCGTAGGCGCGTCCGGCGTCGAGAAGTTTTTGAATATAGTCGCGATAAATCGGGTCGCGCTCGCTCTGGCGGTACGGGCCGTGGTCGCCGCCGGCACCCGGGCCTTCGTCCCAGTTCAGGCCGAGCCATTTGAGGCTGTCGTAGATTACGTTGAGGAAGGCTTCGCTGTTGCGTTCCCTGTCGGTGTCCTCGATGCGCAGCACAAACGTGCCGCCGGTGTGGCGCGCGTAGAGCCAGTTGAAGAGCGCGGTGCGGGCGCTGCCAATGTGGAAAAAGCCGGTGGGACTGGGTGCAAAACGGACGCGGATCATGAGAATGTGAAATGTCGATTGCGGACTTTGTTGGTAGTTAATGATTTATGACGAACGAAAAACTTGCACACTGGAGCAACAATGTGAAGCGAAAAAACATCAACGACAACCTGCCGCTCCCGCCTGCTCCACTCAACACGGCCTCCAATCCATAAATACATCTCATAATATTACACTTTCCACTTGATTGACCGCATACTTGTTTTTTGTGGCAATTGGTTTGTTGGATTGTTGGTTTGAGCGAGTCACGTCACAGGGAAATCGTACGCAAAAAAATCAATCCTCAAGGTTAATGATTACACCTGCTTACGCCCGCTTTCTGCTTGGCCGAAAGCAAGGTTTGCGTGAGTTTGCCAGAACTCATCACATCACACCACATCCACCATACCACATCCACTACACCACATCCACTACACCACATCACATCACATCATGCACAATCCGCACAACCTCCGCATCCTTTCGCTCCCACGCATCCTCTCCCTCCTACGCACCCTTTCCCTCCCGCGCGCGCCGCGCCTCCCCGCGCCGCGCCCTCTCGCGCCGCGCCTCCCCGCATTCGCCGCCGCACTCGCCACGCTCGCCGCCGCCGCCACGCTCGCCGGCCTCCCTGCCGCGCCCATCGCGCCCGCCGCCAATCCCGCGCCCGATATTTTCGTCAACGCAAAACCCGCCACGCACACCTCGCCCGACATCTACCGCGACGGCTGGATCGACCTCAACAAAAACGGCGTCAAAGACCCCTACGAAGACCCGGCGCTCCCCGCCGACCGCCGCATCGACGACCTCATCGCGCGCATGACGCTCGAAGAAAAAACCGCGCAGATGGTCACACTCTACGGTTTCCCCCGCGTCGCGAAAGACGAACTGCCCACCCCCGCCTGGGACACCGCCTTCTGGAAAGATGGCATCGGCAACATCGACGAACACATGAACGGCAACACCGGCTGGACCAACAACAACCCCGTCAGCCCCTACACACTCCCCCACTCCCTCCACGCCCGCGCCCTCAACGAAGTCCAGCGCTGGTTCGTCGAAAACACGCGCCTCGGCATCCCCGCCGATTTTTCCAACGAAGGCATACGCGGCCTCCTCCACGCAAAAGCCACCGCCTTCCCGCACGAAATCAGCGTCGGCGCCACGTGGGACACCGCCCTCGCCCGCGAAATCGCCCGCGTCACCGGACGCGAAGCGCGCGCCCTCGGCTACACCAACGTCTATTCGCCCGTCCTCGACGTCGCGCGCGACCCCCGCTGGGGCCGCATCGTTGAAACCTTCGGCGAAGACCCCTTCCTCATCAGCGAACTCGGCCTGCAAACCGTCCTCGGCATCCAGGAGCAAAACGTCGTTTCCACGCTCAAACACTTTGCCATCTACAGCATCCCCAAAGGCGGACGCGACGGCGCCGCCCGCACCGACCCGCAGGCCACATGGCGCGAAGTCCAGACCATCTTCCTGCCACCCTTCAAACGCGCCATCCTCGACGGCGGCGCGCTCGGCGTCATGCCCTCCTACAACGACTACGACGGCATCCCCATGGAAGCCAGCAAACGCTTCCTCACCGACATCCTGCGCGGCGAGTACCGCTTCCGCGGCTACACCGTGTCCGACAGCGGCGCGGTCGAGTTCATCCACCGCAAACACCGCACCGCGCCCACCGCCGCCGACGCCATCCGCCAGGCCGTCGAAGCCGGCCTCAACGTCCGCACCAACTTCACCCCGCCCGGACAATACGGCGAACCGCTCCGCCAGCTCGTGCGCGACGGCAAACTCTCCATCTCCACAATCGACAGCCGCGTGCGCGACATCCTCCGCGTAAAATTCTGGCTCGGCCTCTTCGACCGCCCCTACGCGACCGCCCCCGCCGCCGCCGACAAAACCGTGCGCTCGCCCGCGCACATGGCCGTCGCCCGCCGCGCCGAACGCGAAGGCATCGTCCTCCTGAAAAACGCCCCCGCGCAACACGCAACGCCCGCAACGCCGCTCCTCCCCCTCGACGCCCGAAAAATCAAACGCATCCTCGTCGCCGGCCCGCTCGCCGACGCCGACCGCAAACACGGCTGGTGGTCGCGCTACGGCGCGCAAGCCCTCGATTTTGTCACGCCCCTTGACGGCATCCGCGCGCTCCTCGCCAAAACGAACCCCACCGCCGAAGTCCGCTTTGAACGCGGCGTCGAAGTGAAAGACAAAAATTTCCCCGAAAGCGACATCTACAAAGACGCCCCCGACGCCGACGTGCGCGCCGGCATCGCCGCCGCCGTGACCGCCGCGAAAGACACCGACCTCATCATCGCCGTCCTCGGTGAAACCGACGACCTCTGCCGCGAATCCGCCAGTCGCATCAACCTGAACCTGCCCGGCTACCAGGAAGAACTCCTGCAAGCCCTCCACGCCACCGGCAAACCCATCGTGCTCGTCCTCAGCAACGGACGCCCGCTCTCCATCAACTGGGCCGCGAAACACATCCCCGCCATAGTCGAAATGTGGCTCCCCGGCGAAGAAGGCGGCGGCGCGCTCGCCGACGTGCTCTTTGGCGATTACAACCCCGCCGGACGCCTCCCGGTGACCTTCCCGAAAAGCGTCGGCCAGCTCCCGTATAACTTTCCCGCGCATCCCGGATCGCAAGGCATCGACTACGGCCAGGTCAGCGGCGCGCTCTGGCCCTTTGGGCACGGCCTCAGTTACACGACCTTCAAATACGGCAACCTGAAAATCACGCCCGCCGCGCAAGGCCCGCAAGGCGAAGTCCAAGTCTCGTGCGACGTCACCAACACCGGCCCGCGCGCCGGCGAGGAAGTCGTGCAACTCTACGTGCGCGACGATTACAGCAGCGTGATCACCTTCGAAAAAGTCCTGCGCGGCTTTCAACGCATCGCGTTCAACCCCGGCGAAACCAAGACCGTGCGCTTCACGCTGAAACCCGAACACCTCGCCCTCTACGACCGCCTGCACCAATGGACAGTCGAGCCGGGCCACTTCACGGTCTACATCGGAGCCTCATCCGAAGACACCCGCCTCGAAGGCGGCTTCGACATCATCGACGCCAACGCCCCGCGCGAAACCGCCGCCAAGCCAACCGACACCACCGACCCGCGGTAACGCCGGGATGCACGCAAAGACCTCTCTTGAGGCGCACGCGAATGCCCTTTCTTGGAGCGCACGCAAATGCCTTTTCTTGGAGCGCACGCGAATGCCTTTCCTGGGAGCGCGGGCATCTTTGCCCGCGAAACGTCGTGCGCCCGCTTGTTGCTTGTCGTATTTCGATAACAGATATTACGCGACCAGCAGTTTTGCAGCCTGACATTGCGTCAGGCCGCGCACGCATGAGAGGTCGCGCCCGCGTAGGAAGCCGCACAGGTAATTCGCGGCCTGACACAAGGTCAGGCCCTGCGAAATCCGCCGGCCGTGTAACATCAGTTTAATCAGTCGCAAAGGATGCGCCCGAAAATAACGTTGTTGTCTTTAAGTCACCTTATCGCTCGCAGCAGTCCTCGAATGTAAGACGTGTTATTTTCGAGAGCGTCCAAAATAAAAAAAGGGATTGATTTTGAAAAATAAAATCATATCCTTCCGAACGGTTGCCGGGCATGTGCGGCAACCGTTCGGAACTTTTCATATTTTGCCCATATAACTAACTGATGTTACGCAGCCCGTAGTGCCTGACCTTGTGTCAGGCCGCGCCCGCGTGGGAGGCCACATTGGTAATTCGCGGCCTGACACAAGGTCAGGCCCTACGCACCGCGTAACATCAGTTGGTCATTGGTGCCCTCCAATCCGTCATTGGTGCCCTCCAATTGGTCATTGGTGCCCTCCAATCCGTCATTGGTGCCCTCCAATTGGTCATTGGTGCCCTCCAATCCGTCATTGGTGCCCTCCAATTGGTCATTGGTGCCCTCCAATCCGCCATTGGTGCCCTCCAATCTGTCATTGGTGCCCTCCAATCCATCATTGGTGCCCTCCAATTGGTCGTTGGTGCGCTCCAATTTGGCGTTGGAGCGCTCCAATTTGGGGCGTTTTTCCGGGTTCAGTACTTGTACGTCATGCTTGCTGTCACGACCCGGGGGTTGCCGTAGTAGGCCCAGTTGATCGTGTTGATGGCGGCCAGGTAGCGTTTGTCAAAGAGGTTGGCGGCGTTGATTTGGAGGCGGCAGCGGGCGGTGAGGTCGTAGTGGAGCATCGCGTCCCAGAGCGTGTAGCCGGGGGTGCGCCATTGGTTGGCGCTGTCTCCGTAGGAGGCGCTTTCGTGGCGGAGGCCGGCGCCGATGCCCAGGCCGCGGAGCGCGCCGCCCCGGGGCGCGTAGCCGGCCCAGAGCGAGATTTTGTTGCGCGCCAGCAGGGGGATGCGTTTGCCGAGGGCTTGGGCGTAGTTGGTCTGGACGATTTCGGAGTCGGTGTGGGTGAGCGCCGCGATGAGGTCGAGGCCGGCATGGGGCGTGAGGCGGGCTTCGAGTTCGAGGCCGCGGACGCGGGTTTTGCCTTGTTGTTCGGTGAGGAAGGTTTGTTCGTCCTGGGTCTGGATGTCGCGGAGCGTGGAGGTGTAGGCGGCGAGGGTGATGAGGGCGTCGATGCGGCGGGGTTGGTATTTGAGGCCGAGTTCGTGGATTTCGCCGCGCGTGGGGCGGAGGAGGTCGCCGTGCGAGTCTTTGCCGATGACGGGTTGGAAGGAGGTGGACCAGGCGGCGTAGGGGGCGAGGCCGTTGTCGAAGACGTAGGTGAGGCCGGCGCGGGTGGTGAGTTTGCCGTCGGTCTGGTGTTCGGTGGTGGCGTCGAGGGGGGCTTCGGTGCGGGTGCGCACCCAGTCGCGGCGCGCGCCGAGGGTGATGATGAGGCGGCGGGCGATTTTTATGCGGTCCTGGAGGTAGAGGCCGTATTGGTTTTGGGTGGGGATGGTGTGGGTGCTGATGGCGGGGGTGTCGATGCGCGCGCCGTAGCGGGGGTCGTAGAGGTCGAGCGTGGGGGTGCTGCCCCAGCCGGTTTCGGCGCCGCCGTCGTAGCCGGAGGTGTAGTCGTTTTTGCCGTGGCGGTAGTCGAGGCCGGCGAGGATTTCGTGCGTGATGGCGAGGGGGCGCGTGGCGAGGGGGAGGGGGGTGGCGAATTTTCCGGTGAGTTGCGTGTCGATGGCGAGGGCGGTGGATTTTTCGTGGGGGGTGTAGGTGTAGCGCGAGAGGGTGCGGTAGTCGGCGGGCAGGCCGGTGAGGGGGTCGGGGACGAAGCCGTTGGCGCCGACGACGTCGTGGATGACTTTGGCGCCTTGGAGGCGGAGGTTCTGGCGGAGTGTCCAGGCGGGGGTGAGGCGGTGTTCGGCGTCGTAGCCGAGCGACCAGAGGTCTTTGTCGTAGCGGTCGAAGGCGGGTTCGCCGGTGAAGCGTTCGATGGGGATGGGGCCGTTGGGGTTGTGGGTGAGGGTGCCTTGGGTGGGGAGGAAGCCGCCGCCGATGCCGTTGGCGCGGGCGCGTTGGTAGCGCGCGAGGAGGGTGAGCCAGGTGTCGGGGGTGATGATCCAGGTGAGGGCGGGGGCGATGAACCAGCGGTCGTCGCGCGAGTAGTCGACGATGGTGTCGCCGGCGCGGGCGAGGCCGGTGAGGCGGTAGAGGAGGGCGCCGTCGCGGGTGAGGGGGCCGCCGAGGTCGAGGGTGGTTTCGAGGGTTTCGTAGCTACCATAGCGCACGGCGAGTTCGGCGAGGGGGGCGGACACGGGGCGTTTTGTGGTGGCGTTGATGAGGCCGCCGGGGGGCATCTGGCCGTAGAGGGCGGAGGCGGCGCCTTTGAGGACTTCGACGCGTTCGAAGCCGTGGGTTTCCCAGCGCGTGGCGCCTGTCCAGACGCCGTCGGGGGTGGCGAGGCCGTCGATGTAGCGCGTGGGGTCGAAGCCGCGGATGAGCAGCCAGTCGCTGCGCGGGTCGAAGCCGTAGGCGGCGCTTACGATGCCGGTGGAGTAGCGGACGGCGTCGTCGATGCCTTGCGCGCCTTGCGCGGCCATTTGGTCGGCGGTGATGACGGAGATGGATTGCGGCGCTTCGAGGAGCGGGGTGATGGTTTTGGTGCCCGCCGCGCTGTTTTTGGGCACGAAGCCTTTTTCGCGGAGGCCGGTGACGTGGAGCATGTCGAGTTCGACGATTTGCGTGCCGGGGGCGTCGGGTGCCTGGGGCGCCGGGGGGGTGTCGGGCGGGAGCGTCTGGGCTGGCGTTTGCGTTGCCATGAGGAGGCACGCGGCAAATGTTAATAGGTGTTTTTCTTTGTTACAGTGGCGCATGATGAAAGGTGTAGGACAAAATACTGCGTCTCTGTCTCATTAAAGGAAAATTTATGTGCTGCGCGTAATGCGCAGGGGGGGAAGGGATTGCGACGAAAATAGAGGGCGGCTTGGCAATCGGGGGAGTGGGTGAGGGAGAGGGGGCGGGAGCGGGGGCGGGAGCGGCTGCGTAATCGGAATAGGCGTAATCGGAACAGGCGCAATCGGAACAGGCGGCTCGCTCGTGCCTGACTGTCCGTATTCCCCCGCCGCGCAGCCAGCGCAACACCTGGGCAATCCACGCGTCATTCTTTGCTCCAACGCCACAAACCCATGCACATCCTCACCGCAACCGCACTCCACGCCACGCTCCGTGCCACGCTCCGCACCACGCTCCGCATCACGCTCGCCGCCACCGCGACTCTCGCCCTGACCGCCGCGCTCCACGCGCAACAACCCGCCGCTTCATCCGCAGCCGCAGCCGCCTCCTCCCGCCAAAAACTCGACATCACCCCCGGCGCTCCCGTCCCCGAAAGCGACTGGGCGCCCGTCACCGTCACTCCGCCCGCCGGCGCCATCCCCGCCTTCCCCGGAGCCGAGGGCGCCGGCGCCACCACGCCCGGCGGACGCGGCGGACGCGTCATCTACGTCACCAACCTCGACGACTCCGGCCCCGGCAGCCTCCGCGCCGCCTGCGAAGCCGAAGGCCCCCGCAACGTCCTCTTCCAAGTCTCCGGCCTCATCGCGCTCAAAAAGCCCATCCGCATCACCAACCCCTACATCACCATCGCCGGCCAGACCGCCCCCGGCGACGGCGTCAGCCTGAAAAACTTTCCCCTCATGACGGAGACGCACGACATCATCGTGCGCCACCTCCGCAGCCGCAAAGGCGACGAAACCCCGCAGGAAGACGACGCCCTCGACGTCGGCCACGGCTCGCGCGACGTCATCTTCGACCACTGCTCCGCCACCTGGTCGATCGACGAAGCCTTCTCCCTCTCCGGAAACAACGGCAACATCACGCTCCAGTATTGCCTCATCGGCGAAGCCCTGCGCGGCAGCACGCACGGCAAAGGCAACCACGGCTTCGGCTCGCTCTGCCGCGCCAACGGCCCCGTCACCCTGCACCACAACCTCTACATCCACAACGACGGCCGCAACCCCCGCTTCGGGCACAACTACGGCAAACCGCCCTTCCCCACCTTCGATTTCCGCAACAACATCATCTACGATTTTGGCAAACTCGCCTCCGGCATCACCCAAGGCAACCTCCGCATCAACTACATCAACAACATCGTCATCCCCGGCGCCTCGACGGCAAACCCGCGCACCGCGCCCATCCACATCGGCAAACCCTCCAATGTTTTTGTCTACCTCACCGGCAACATCCACGAGCAAAACGAACAACTCACGGCGAACAACGACCTCTTCATCAGCCAGACGGTGATTGACGGCATCGAGCAAGCCCGCGCCGTCAAGACCCCCTTTGCCATGCCCCCCGTCGCCACGCAACCCACGATGGAAGCCTACGAAACCGTCCTCGCCGGCGTCGGCGCCACGCTCCCGGTGCGCGACGCCGTTGACGCCCGCCTCGTCAACCACGTCCGCACCCGCACTGGCAAGATGATCGATTCCCAGAAAGACGTCGGTGGCTGGCCCGCCTACAAATCCGGCCCGGTTCCGAAAGACACCGACAACGACGGCCTCCCCGACGATTGGGAGATCGCCCACAACCTGAACCCCGCCGACCCAAGCGACGGCCCCAAAGCAGCCGCCGGCGGCTACACCAATCTCGAACACTACCTTAACAAGTGAGGGAGGGGTGTGCAGGAGTGCGGGGCGGGAGTAGCGCGGGCATCTTGCCCGCGTTCCGGGAGTAGCGCGGGCGTCTCGCCCGCGTCGGGGCTGGCATGGCATGGGGGGCGGCGCTTCGCGCCGTCCACGGGCAAGATGCCCGTGCTACACGAACCGGCGGCTTCGCCGTCAGCGGGCGGGACGCCCGCGTCGGAGACGGCATGAGGGCGGCACTTCGCGCCGTCCACGGGCAAGATGCCCGTGCTACGCGAGGCGAGGCTTCGCCTCGTCAGCGGGCTTGGCTGCCTGCGCTACGTTTGGGAGGGGATAACGCGAAGGCCGTTCCGTTCCTAGGAGCGCGGGCATCTCTGCCCGCGAAACGCCGTGCGCCCGCATATTGCATTTCGAAAACGCATCGCGGGCAAAGATGCCCGCGCTCCCAGGATAGGCCGGCTGCGTAACGTCAGGTAATAATTGATTTGATGTCGAACTGGGTTTTTTGGGGTGCGCGGATTGCGGGTTGCCTTGACGGGGTTGTTGCAAGCAAGGGGGCAAAGGGCGGCGGTTCTGGTTTGCAAAGGGTGGGGCGGGGCTGTGTGTTGGCGTGCAAAAAAATATCAACCTGATCCCACGTCAAATCATGCAACGCACCCTCGTCAAAGATGCCCTCAATTCCACCGAACCGCGCGACGCCATCCTGCTCCAGGGGTGGGTGCGCACGCGGCGCGATTCAAAGACGTTTTCGTTTGTGGAACTCAACGACGGTTCGTGCCTCAAGGGCATGCAGATCATCGTGCGGGACACGCTGCCGGATTACGGGGCGGTGATGCACAGGGCGGGCACGGGGGCGTCGGTTTCGGTGACGGGCAGGCTCGTGGCGTCGCAGGGCGCGGGGCAGAAATGGGAGGTGGTCGCGGATGCGTTTGAGGTCGTGGGCGAGGCGGACGCGACGTATCCGTTGCAGAAGAAGGGGCACACGCCGGAATTTTTGCGCGGGATTGCGCATCTGCGTCCGCGCTCGAATTTGTTCGGCGCGGTGTTTCGCGTGCGGAGCAGGCTGGCGTATGCGATCCACCGGTTTTTTCAGGAGCGCGGATATTTTTATGTACACACGCCGATCATAACGGCGAGCGATTGCGAGGGCGCGGGCGAGATGTTTCGCGTGTCGGCGCTCGATGCGGACAGGCCGCCGCGCACGGAGGAGGGCGCGGTGGATTTCTCGAAGGATTTTTTTGCGCGCCAGAGTTTTCTGACGGTGTCGGGGCAGCTGGAGGCGGAGGCGTTCGCGTGCGCGCTGTCGAATGTGTACACGTTCGGGCCGACGTTTCGCGCGGAGGACTCGAACACGTCGCGCCATGCGGCGGAGTTTTGGATGATCGAGCCGGAGTCGGCGTTTCTCGATCTGGCGGGGAACATGGACCTGGCGGAGGCGTTCGTGAAACATCTGATCGCGGATGCGCGCGAGCATTGCGCGGCGGACCTGGAGTTTTTCGGCAAGTTCGTGGACAGGGAACTGGGTGCGCGTCTCGACTTCGTGATGCAGCGGCCGTTTCAGCGGTGCAGTTACACGGAGGCGGTTGGGATTTTGGAGAAGAGCGGTCGCAAGTGGGAGCATGCCGTGAGGTGGGGCGACAATTTGCAGTCGGAGCATGAGCGTTTTCTCGCCGAGGAGCACTTCAAGTGTCCGGTGACGGTTTATGATTATCCGAGGGAGCTGAAGCCTTTTTATATGCGCGTGAACGACGATGGAAAAACGGTGCGCGCGATGGACGTGCTTGTGCCGGGCATCGGCGAAATCATCGGCGGCAGCCAGCGCGAGGAGCGGCTGGATGTGCTGAGGGCCGGCATGGCGGCGCATGGGTTGAGCGAGAGGGATTACTGGTGGTATCTCGATTTGCGCAAATACGGCACGGCGCCGCACAGCGGTTTCGGCATGGGGTTCGAGCGCATGCTGATGTTCGTGACGGGCGTCGGAAATATCCGCGACGTGATTCCGTTTGCGCGCACGCCGGGCAGCGCGGAGTTTTGAAAGGGGAGCGGGAGGGGCGAGGAGGGAGGGGCGAAGGGCGGGTTTCGAAGGATGGGGAGAGGGGCGGTGCAGGTCGATGCAGGTCGGCGGGAATTGGCGGAAAATTGGCGCAAGTTGGCGTATGTCGCTGCGGGGTCTTGCTGGAAAAAAACGCCCGGCTTTGCGGGGCCGGGCGTTTGGAGGTGTGCGCGTGCTGGCGGTGCGTCAGGCTTCGGGGTCGGCGGAGGCTTCGGGGTCGGCTGCCGGTTGGTCACCGGGTTGTTCGGACACCGGTTCGGAGGGCGGTTGGGATTCGGTTGGGTGAATGTCGTCGCGGTCTTCGTTTTCGACTTCCTTTTTGCGCGCTTCCGACATCGGCGGATATGTGAAGAGGGAGCCGTCGATGTACTCGGTGACGTAACCTTCCGACACCAGCCAGCGAAGGTCGCCGGTGAGCCGGTGCAGGCGCGCCTGGTCTTCCACGGAAAGCGATACGGTCGGGAATGGCGCAACAGAGCCGCTGGTCGCGGGCGCGAGCGGCGGAGTGGTTTGCGCGGACGCCGGTGGCTCCGCAGAGGCGGCGGGAGCGGCGGGTGCGGCGGTTTCGGCTTCGGTGGGTGCGGCGGGAACTGTTTCTGTGTTTTCGGCGAGAACTGTTTCGGCTGTCTCGGCGGGAGCGGTTTCGGCGGCTTCGGTTGCCTCGGCGGGAGTTGCTTCGGATGCGGGCTGCGCTTCGGGTGCGACTTCCGTTTTCGGCGCGGCTTCCGTTTCGAGTGCGGCTTCCGCTTTGGATGCGGTTTCCGTTTCGGATGCGGCTTCCGTTTCGGGTGCGGGTTGTGCTTCGAGTGCGGGTTGCGCGATGGGTTGAGGGTCGGCGCTTTCGTGCGCCGGCTCCGCGGGAGCGGCAGGTGTTTCCACGGCGGGAACAGCGGCAGCGGCAGCGGCGGCGGCAGCGGCGGCGGCGGCAGCGGCGGCGGCGGGGGCTTCGAGTTGCTGGATGCCGAGGAATTTTGCGGGGAGCGCGCCGGCTTTGACCATCGGGTTGGCTTCGATGAAGGTGATCAGCGCGTCGATGCTGTCGGCAAAGGTCTGGCCGGGGACGCGGAACTTGCGTTTGACCGCGCAGACGTAGGAGATGCCTTTGGAGCCTTTTTTGAAGATGGTGAAACCTTCGCGGCGGAGGCGTCCGCGGAGCGCGTTGGCGGTGTCGAGGGGGAAGCGGCGCTGGCGATCGAGCGTGCTCTCGATGGCGCGGCGCATTTCGCCCGGCGGGAGATTTTCCAAAAGTTTGCCGTGCATGCGCGTGGTCTCGACGGTGCGGACGATTTTGTCCTTCGCGTTGGCGAGCAGGTAGGCGCGGGCTTCGTCGAAGGTGTCGAAACTGAGCGGCTGGGCGCCTTCGGGGGGCGGCGTGAGTTTCCACGTATAGCGCGTGGCTTTCTTCATTTTTTCGAGCCACTGGTTCACGGCTTCGGGGTCGCGGATTGTCTCGATGCGCGAGCGGAAGGCGTCGATGTTCATGCGGCCCAGGCGCGTGGCGTGGTGCTGCTGGACGATTTGGTTGTAGAGGTGGTAGTTCGGCGGGGCGAGGAGTTCGCCGGTGACGCCGCATCTGTTGACGATTTGGTAATTGCCTTTGGGCGGTTCGACCTCGACTTCGGCGGTGTCGAAGAATTTGCCGAGGTGCTTGCTGAGGACGTGGGCGATGGCTGCCTCCTCGTTGTCAAAGGGCAGGCCGTCGGGAATCGATATGGCGAGCGGCGGGAGTTTCGCGGGCGCGGCGGGTTTTTCCACCGCGGGCGCGGCGCCTTCGGGGGCGGGTTGCCGCTGCGGTTGCGACGGCTGCTGTTGCTGCGATGGCTGCTGTTGTTGTTGTTGCGATGGGTGCTGTTGTTGTTGCGGCTGCGGCTGCTGCGGGGGGCGGGTGTTTTTGTTTTGCGCGGAGCCGGGATGCTTGCGCTGGATGGCGGCGACGAAGCGGTCGTTTTTGCCGATGACGACGCGCGCGATTTCAAAAAGTTCGTACGTGCGGCACGAGGTGCGGATCGCTTTCACGAGCGCGGCAAAACCGGTGTCCTCGGGATAAAAAACGACGTTGTAGAAGGGGCTGAAATACGGGCCGGCGTGTTCGCGATGTTCGTAACCGCCTTCGCGTTCGCGGCGCGGGCCGCGGAAATCGCCTCCCTGGCCGCCGGGGCGGCGGTCATCGCGGCGGGGGCCGCGGAAATCGCGGCGGTCGTCGCGGCGCGGGCCGCGTTGGTCGCGGTCAGCCGGGTAGGCGCCTTCGCGCTGATCGCGGCGGGGCGCGCGGGCGTCGCGGCGCTGGTGCGTCTGCGAGTCCGGGGGCGCGCCGGTGTTGCCCGCGGGTGCGGCGCCATTGCCGGGCGCCCCGGCGGGCTTGCGAAAGTTGCGGCGATCCCGGCGGGTGTCGCCGCCAGTGCCGATGCCGCCGCCGCTGTTACCACCACCGCCGCCGCCGCCGCCGCCGGGGCGGCGCTGGGGACGTTCGCCGCCCTCGCCGGAGCGGTGCGAATCGCCCGGGCGTGAGGGCGAGGCTTTGTCCTGCGTCCATTGGGTGCCAAAGCTGAAACCTTGGAGCTGGCTGAGATCGAGTTTGTTGAAATCCTTGGAGGGATTCTCTTTGGATGCTTGTTCGTCCATATGAGACTTTGTCGATGAAAGGGTTTTGACCCGATGAGGTAACGTTCAGGAAGGGTGCCGGATGTTTGTTTATTTAATGAAAGGCGGTGAGTCTTGCGGCGCGGCGCGTCGTGGCAAGTGCGATTTGCAGGAGTATTTGCAGGGGGGCGCGCGGGGGGATTTGCGGGGGGATTCAGACGCCGAGCAGGGCGCGGGCGCGGGCGATGAAGGCGGCGCCGCCTCCGATGTACTGGATGCGTTTCATGCGCAGGTCGAAGGCGCGCACGGGGAGCGGATTGCTGTTGTTGAAGAAGTGGAGTCCGCCTCCGCCGGCGATGCAGAGGGGGATGGCGGCGGCGATGTCCCAGATTTTCACGTTGTGATCGACGACGCCTTCGAGCATGCCGCCGGCGACGTAGGCGAGGTGGAGCGTGCTGCTGCCGAGGGCGCGGATTTTGAAATTTTCCAAGATGATTTTTCCATGCGCGGCGTAGGTTTTGTCATAGGGGCTGTGAAAGCCGGCCATGCTTTGCGGAGTGGGTTCGTTTTGCGCGACGGAGACGGCGCGGCCGCCATCGAACACGCCGAGGCCGGGGCCGCCGTGGATGAGCGTGCGGCGGCCGAGGTCGTAGACAATGCCGTGGGCGGGGAGGCCGTTTTCGTAGAGTCCGAGCGAGATGGCGCAGTGGGCGATGCCGGCGGCGTAGTTGTTGGTGCCGTCGATGGGGTCGAGTATCCAGGCAAAGCGGGCGCGGAGCGGGATGGGCGCGGCGGCGGCGGGGCCGGAGAGTTCTTCGCTGAAAAATTCGTCTTCGGGAAAACGGGTGCGCAGGAGTTGCGTGATGTTTTCGGAAATGGCGATGTCGACCGGCGTGACGCGTGTGCCGTCGTATTTCCAACTGCTCCGGGCGCGGCCAAACTCGCGGTGCAGCAAGCCGGTTTGCGCGAGGACGGCGGCCTTGCCGGCCTCGATGCGGGAGAGGATTTCGGCGGG
>JAISGL010000228.1 GCA_031263125.1 Opitutaceae bacterium
GCCATCGGGGGTTCGCTGGGCGGCATTGTCGCGACGCTGCTGACGGGCCGGGCCGTCCAGCACTATGGCTACGTGCCGGTGTTCACCGGAATGAGCGTATTGCATCTGACCGCGCTCGCCGTGATCGGCTTCGTATTATTCCGCGGACAAAAACGCCATTAATATGGCATGGACAATCCGTTCCTGTCCGTGCGGTTTTCGGGTGCGCGATTTTCGGGTGCGCGGTTTTGAAGTCCTTTTGGGGAGCAGAATTGGATGGACTGGGAGATCGGCAGACATGGGGTCTGGCCTCTGAGAGCAAAATGGTTTTCCTTTCGCATCATGAAAATTCATCAGAAAGAAATCCGGCTGCCGGCACGCGGGCGCGGTATGTATGAAGATGGTGGTGCGGATGCGTTTTTTGTTATGCATGGTGAGGCGATGCTGGTTCCTGGCCGGAACGGATTCCGTCCACACTTCCATTGGGAATTTGGCGGGAAAGGTTGCGGAGTTTTGGAAAAAAATTGATTTTCCGGGGTTTTGAGGGTGAGCAGGCGGCGATAAATTTATATCATTGCCGGTATTGTTACACGCTGCGGTCTTGAACGCGTCGCGGCATCATGGGAAATCTTGCGGACGTGCCATGACAGAAACAACCACCGCCATCAATCCTCCCGGCAACTTATCCATCATCGAACCCGCCCGCCGCCTGCCCGTGCGCGCGCAGGCCGATGTCGTTGTCTGCGGCGGCGGACCGTCGGGCTTTGTCGCCGCCGTGGCCGCGGCGAGAGCGGGCGCCTCGGTGCTCTTGATCGAGCGTTATGGTTTTCTCGGAGGCATGGCGACGGCGGGCATGGTCGGGCCGCTGAGCAAGTTCAATCTCGGCGGGGAGCGCATCGTGGACGGCATTCCGGGCGAGTTTATACGCGCATTGCATGCGGCGGGAGGAGCCATCATTGATCTGCCAAGCGGAAATATTCCCTATGACGTGGAATTATATAAACTGACGGCGCAGCGCATCACCCGGCACGCGGGCGTTGACATCCTCCTGCATGCGCAAGTCGCCGGCGCGATTGTATCAAAGGAAGAGTCGGGGTGGCTGACGCATGTGATCGTGGAAACCAAATCGGGACGCGAGGCCGTGGCCGCAAAACAGTTTATAGATTGCACCGGCGCCGGCGATTTGGTGGCGCGCACTCCGCTGCCCTGCGAGCTGCGCAACCAACGTGAAACCGGCGATCTCCAGCCCATGTCATTATACTTCCGGCTTGGCGGTGTGGACACGGACAAACTCAACATCCTCATGGCGCACGACGGCATGAAATACGCCAACCCGGAATTGCGCGCGGCGCTGGCCGGGGAAGTGAAGGCGGGGCGGCTGCGCAATTTCGGCGGCCCGTGGGCCGTGCATGGCAGCACGATCCGTCCCGGCGAGGTGTCGGTCAACGCCACGCGCATCACGGGCAACGCGACCGACGCGGACGACCTGTCCTCCGCCGAACTCATTTTGCGCGAGGAAACGCCGGTCGTGATTGATATTTTCCGCCGCCATCACAAGGCGTTTGCCCATTGTTATCTGATCGAAACGGCCACGCAAATTGGCATCAGGGAAACGCGCGCCATCCGCGGCTTATATACATTGACTGCCAGTGATATTCTGGGCGCCCGGAAATTTGCGGACGCCGTGGCGCTCGGTGGCCATCCCATCGACGTGCATAAAACGGACAGCGGCCAAAGCGTGAAATTCCTGGACGCACCGTATCAAATCCCGTACCGCACACTGGCGCCGGAAGGATCGAAAAATGTGCTCGTCGCCGGGGGAACGCTTTCGGCGACGCGCGAGGCTTTTGGCTCCGTCCGCGTGCAGGCGCAGTGCATGGCGCTCGGACAGGCGGCGGGCGTGGCCGCCGCGATTTGCGCGCAGGACGGCGAGAGCGTCTCCACGCTCGACGGCGTGGCGCTCAGCGCGCGATTGAAAGCCGAAGGCGTGTTGATTTGACGGGGGCGCACAATCTCCCCGCCACCACCGCCACCACCGTCACCGGTTTTGGAGCTTATTCCAAAATATATTAATTGATGTTACGCGGAAGAGGTTTTTTGGTAGGGCGATCTCGCCGAGACCGCCGAGAGATACGGGTGACGAACGCGGCGGTCTCGGCGCGACCGCCCTACCAAAAACCAGCCTTCGCGTAACATCAGTTAATGATTCCTCGATGTTTTCAATGCAAGGAAGCCGTGAGCGGTTTTTCATTTGGCAGTCATAAGAAAAACCGTAAGAAAAACCGTTCACGGCAGATGCAATCACTTCGTAGGAGAGTCCCGAAGGGACTCAATATAAATAACTGATATTACGCGAAGTCTGGTTTTTGGTAGGGCGGTCTCAGCGAGACTGTCGGTGCAAGCCGGAGGCTTGCCAGAAATTAGCCGGTGGTTGAGGTCGCAACGCGACCGACACCACCGGAACCCAACATAAAAATCACTGCATCCCGGAGGGATGCCAGAAATCGTGACACAATCTCTCTGGCATCCCTCCGGGATGCGGTTTTTATCTGCGATATATCCGGTGGTGTCGCTCGCCAAGCCTCG
>JAISGL010000230.1 GCA_031263125.1 Opitutaceae bacterium
GCATGGCCGCGCGGCGGAGTTTTGATTCCTTGATATCCCCGTTTTTTGATTTCATGCGGGACAAACGCACCGCAAAAAGCCATTTTGCCCATTCCCAAACCATGTCAGCCGCCAGCAACAACAACCCGGACAACACCGACCCGGACAACACCGCACCGCCCTTCGCGACGCACACCGTCGCGCAAGACTTCGCAACCGTGTTTGCGCTGCTGAAACCGCAAATGACGCGACTCGACACCTTCCTGCACGGGCAGATGACCGGCTTCGAACCCGAAATCCGCCCGATGGCCGAATACTGCATCGACACCTCCGGCAAACGCATCCGCCCCGCCCTCGTGTTCCTCAGCGGCTGGACCGGCTCCGCCGAAGCCGCGCCGCGGGAACTCATCCGCGCCGCCGCCGTCGTCGAACTCGTTCACCTCGCCACGCTCGTGCACGACGACATCATGGACGGCGCGGAACTCCGCCGCAACCGCCACACCGCCACGCGCGAATACGGGGCCGAAGCCGCGGTCCTCCTCGGCGACGCCCTCCTCGCCCACGCCGTGCGCCTCGCCGCGCAATTCCCCACGACCGAAGTCTGCGCCGAAGTCTCCGCCTCCACGCGCAAAGTCTGCGCCGGCGAAATCATCCAAACCATGCGACGCGGCACCGCCAACATCACCCTCGCCGACTACCAGCGCATCATCGACCTGAAAACCGCGGAACTCTTCCGCGTCTCCTGTTTCCTCGGCGGACGCCTCGCCGGCCATCCTCCGCCGTTCTGCAACGCCGCCGCCGAATTTGGCCGCCGCCTCGGTGTGGCCTATCAAATCTACGACGACCTCGCCGATTTTTTTGGCGACGAAAAACGCATTGGCAAAACCCTCGGCACCGACCTCGCCAGCGGCAAGATCACGCTCCCCCTGATCGAGCTTGCCAGGCGCCTCCCCACCGACGCCGACCGCGCCGCGCTCACCGCCGAAATACTCAGGCAACGCGAAACCCAGCCCGGCCTGCGTATCCGGCAAATGAATACCCTCGGCGTGTTCGACGCCGTCTCCGGCGCCATCCACGCCGAACTCCGCGCCGCCGAAGCCGCCCTCGCCCCGCACGTCCGCCTGCCGCCCGCGCCGCTCTTGTTGCGCCTGCGCGACGTGTTGCACGACCAGATCGTGGCGCTGAAAAAACCATAACCCCGGAAAGCGCGCCTGGCTTTGGCCGTGACACGCTTTGGCATTGCGCAGGCTGCCAGCCCGCAAAATCGAGCCACATGGGCATCCTGCCCATATGGACAGCACATGGCGCCGCGGATTCAAGTGTCCGCGAGCTTCCAGTCTGCCCTGCCGGTTGGGTTGGGCGCATCTCAAAAACGGGACAGGGCATGCCGCCAATTCTGGAGTAGAGCGGGCGTCCCGCCCGCTGACGGCGAAGCCGCCGGATTGACGTAGCACGGGCATCTTGCCCGTGGACGGCGCGAAGCGCCGCCGCCCCCATGCCGGACCCGACGCGGGCGAGACGCCCGCGCTACTCCCGGAACGCGGGCAAGATGCCCGCGCTACAGCGTTTTGCTTGTCCCGTTTTTGAGATGCGCCCGGTTGGGTTTTGTTCGTGTTTGTTTTTTTGTTCGCGTTTTGTTCGCGTTTGATTTCCACGAAACTCGTTTTTAACGATAAAACCATCAGCCAACAATAAAGCCCTCCCCTATGAAGAGGAGGGCTTGGAGCTAAAATGGTCGGGCCGGAGAGATTCGAACTCTCGACCTCTTGCACCCCATGCAAGCGCGCTACCAGGCTACGCTACGGCCCGAAATTCAAGAGACCCGGCAGCAAGACCTGCCCCGCGACAACTTGCAAGCGGTTTTTTCCTAAAAGTTTTTCCCTGAAAGTCCCCTTGTTTTCCCCGCTTATTTTGCCCCGTTTGTTTCCCGCTTATTTTCCGTTCCCGCTTATTTTCCCGCTTGCCCTCCCCGGACCAATCCCCATCTTCGCCCCCTCTTGCGGCACTCACTCATGTCAAGCCGGCGCGCCGCATCGCTTCCGCCGGCCTCAGTAACCGTCAACCTTCAACCACCGGACCGCAAGGTCCCCCGCGAAGGGCCGGCGTCCCGAAGCGAGGCGAAGGTTCCGCGCACCGCGCCCCTCAAAAAGGCGCACTGAAAGACACACATGAGTCAAATAATGAAAGATCTGCTCGCCGAATCCTCGTTCGACAAACTCAAGGAAGGCCAGATCGTCTCCGGCACCATCACCGAAATTCGCCAGAACGAAGTCGTCGTCGACATCGGCGGCAAATCCGAAGGCCTCATCCCCGCCAGCGAATTCATCGACATCGGTGAACTCCAGATCGGCTCCCAAATCGACGTTTTCCTCGAAAAACTCGAAACCAAGGACGGCACGCCCATCCTCTCCTACGACAAGGCCGAGCAAAAGAAAAACTGGGACAACATCCTCACCAAATTCCCCGAAGGCTCCATCGCCGCGGGCCGCGTCCGCGCCAAAGTCAAAGGCGGCCTCATCGTCTCCATCGGCGTCGACTCCTTCCTCCCCGCCTCGCACATCGACGTGCAGCCCCCCAAAAACCTCGACCAATACGTCGGCCAGACCTACGACTTCAAGGTCCTCAAAATCAATCTCGACCGCAAAAACATCGTCCTTTCCCGCCGCGAACTCATCGAGGAACAACGCACCAGCAAACGCCGCGCCCTCCTCGAAAGTATCGAACCCGGCCAGGTCCGCAAAGGCGTCGTCAAAAACATCACCGACTTCGGCGCCTTCATCGACCTCGACGGCATGGACGGCCTCCTCCACATCACCGACATGAGCTGGGGCCGCATCACGCACCCCTCCGAAATGCTCAAGCAAGGCGAGGAAATCCAGGTCATGATCATCGAAGTGAACCGCGAAAAAGAACGCGTTTCCCTCGGCCTCAAGCAAACCACCAAAAACCCTTGGGACGACATCGAGCAAAAATTCCCCGTCGGCGCCAAAGTCCACGGCAAAGTTGTCAACCTCGTCCCCTACGGCGCGTTCATCGAAATCGAACCCGGCGTCGAAGGCCTCGTGCACATCACCGAAATGTCCTGGACCAAACGCATCACGAAACCCTCCGAACTCCTCAAAGTCGGACAGGAACTCGACGCCGTTGTCCTCGGCATCCAGAAAGACGAACAAAAAATCTCGCTCGGCCTGCGCCAGCTCGAAACCAACCCCTGGGAAATGGTCCGCCACAACTACCCCATCGGCGCCCGCGTCCACGGCAAAGTTCGCAACATGACCACCTACGGTGCCTTCATCGAACTCGAGGAAGGCATCGACGGCATGGTGCATGTTTCCGACATGAGCTGGACCCGCAAAGTCAACCACCCGTCCGAAATGCTCAAGAAAGGCGACGAAGTCGACGCCATCGTCCTCGACGTCGATCCCTCGCAGCAACGCATCAGCCTCGGCATGAAACAACTCTCCACCGATCCTTGGGCCGACATCGACGCCCACTTCAAGATCGGCGACGTTGTCACCGGCGCCGTCACCAAGATCACCTCCTTCGGCGCCTTCGTGGAACTCAAGGACGGCATCGACGGCCTCGTGCACATCTCGCAAATCAGCGAAGAGCGCATCGAGAAAGTCAAAGACGTGCTCAAGCCCGGCCAGGAAGTCAGCGCCCGCGTCATCAAGATTGACAGCGCCGAGCGCCGCCTCGGCCTCTCCATCAAGGCCGCCAACTACTCCGCGGAGCAACTCGCGTCCGAAACCGCGACGCTCGAAGCGCTCACCCGCGACAACTCCGGCGACATGATGAACCTCGGCGACATCCTCGACGCCGCCGCCGACAAGGACAAAAAGCCCGAATAAGCGCCCTCTCGTTTCGCAACGGATTTTGTCAGCAAACACCCGTCACACCAAGCGCCCGGCCCGCCCGCCGGGCGCTTTTTTTGCAACCGCAAAACCCGTTTCCCGCCTGCCCGCCCAACGCAATAACCAACGCCTGGAATTTTCTGAATGCATGCAGTGGAGACGTCGCAAGCGACGCCCTTGTCTTCCCCATCAACGCCTCGCAAACGCTGCCCCTGCAAAGCCCTTGTCTTCTCCATAAAGACGCCGCAAACGCTGCCCCTGCAAAAGCCCTTGTCTTCTCCATAAAGTCGTCGCAAGCGATGCCCCTGCAAAAGTCAGAATCACTGATGTTACGCGAACGGCAGGGTTTCGTAGGGCCTGACCTTGTGTCAGGCCGCGAATTACCTGCGTGGCCTCCTACGCGAACGCGGCCTGACACAAGGTCAGGCCCTACGGACCGCGTAACATCAGTGAATCATTTCAGACGCTGGTATGAGATTGCGCGCTTTAGTCTGGAAAAGATGGAGCGGCCATCCGCCAGCCCGCATCGTGTTGCGGGATTTTGAAATGTCAGAAACCGTCAAAGTTCAAGTGTGTGCAAAGAATATGGGATGCGGGCACCGGGACAAGTGGACGGACTAATATTATTGAAAGACAACAGATTATAACCGCCGCAATGCGGCCTGCGCGCACGTTTTGCGCATGCCCCCTGAAATGATTGGCCTCCCCGTCATTATCAAAGTGTCCTCACCCAAACAAGGTATGGCAAAAATACCATAAACTTGCGATTGTGAAAGTTCATCGTCGAATAATTCTTTTTGCATTTCCTAAACAAACCACCCTTTTGCATTATCATTTATGCCCACACAACCCTGCGTCCCACACATCCAGAATTGATACTCCACTGGATGTATTTAAACGACTCACAAGATAAATTTTTTTAATTATTATTATGAAAACCCACACTGCCCTTCAGAGTAAGCGTCTTGCCAGGATATTCCGTTGGTGGATGTTTCCCGCCGCCATGCTGGCAATGCTGCCCGCGGCAAACGGCGCTGCTATTACGATTCCGAGTCCGGTAACGAGTAGCTCGACTGTTACTCTGGCGGATGGGGACACTTTGGGCAGCACTAATATCAAGGTGGAAAACGGAGCCATCTTGACAATAACGAGATCGTCGACAAATGGGACCACGCAGGTTTTTCCGTCTGGGTCACTGGCATCAACATCCGAGCTGACACTTGATGGCAGCGCCGGGCGCATCATATTTGCAGACATTAATTTGGCCACCAACGATTCGCAGGCAGCCATTCTTCAAATTGCCAATGCGGCGACCAGTTTGACGACGGTAAACATCACGGGGGTTTACTTTATCGGGAACAGTGCGGGTGGCGCCACAAACGGCGTTTCAGGTGTGATTATGTTTAACAAGGCAGGAGTGACGGCCACATTAACGGATGTGCTTTTCGAGAATAATTACGGGAGGGGAAACGCAGGTGTCTCCCGTGTGAACGCCGGATATGTCAGTTACGTGGATGCCGTGTTTCGTGGAAACTTTGCACCCAATACAAACAGTGGCGCGCTGGATATCCGCGGAACAGGCACAGTGGCGATGAACGGAGTGTTGTTTGAAAGCAACCGCTCCCGGACGTGGGGCGGCGCCATCGGCATTGGCAATGGGACGCCGCCCACCGCGCAGCTCACCAATGTTGTATTCAAGGATAACTGGGCGGGAACAACAGGCGGGGCCATTTACCACAGCCAGGCCACCAAGGTAAGCATAAACATGACTTCTGCCGGAGGCACAAACAGCTATCTGTATTCCGGCAATATGGCGGGGTTTGATGCAGCATTGACCACTGCTGACATGGTTTTTGACAATATTGCCCCGAGTGCGGCGGCCCGGGCCGGCGGGTTTTATTTTGGAGCAGGAGGGACTCTTGATTTTAATATTGATAATGGCGTGACACTTGCCATTGGCGACGCCTCGCAAAGCAACAAGGCGATTGACTCGCTCGCCAGTAGTTCGGCGGCGGGGGCGTTGACGAAAATGGGGGCGGGGACGTTGATTTTGAATGCCGATAACGCGTATTGGCAAAACGCGGTCAACGTCAATGGAGGCAGTCTTTTGCTTGGCAATGCCGGCGCCCGGCTTGGCGGCTCAATCACCGTTGCGGACGGCGCGACGTTTGGCGGCGTGGGGACGATTGCCACACTTTCACAGAGCGATGGCGCCCTGAATGCTAAGATCACGGCGCAGGCGGGGTCCATTCTTCAGATCGGCAATGGCGGGCCGGCCGACAGGCTCAGCCTCAGCGGCACTTTGGTGATGGAGGGCGGCGTCACGCTTGATTACGGCAATTATTCAGGCGCATTGCTGGAGATGAGCCATTTTGAGCTTTTGGGATCGGGCACGATTACATTGAGCGCCAACGCCGGTGGCATCTTTACGCTCGCGTCGTGGACGACGGGCACATTGGACGATTCCGCGACTTTTGCATTGATTAATAATGCGACACCCGGCCCGCGCACCGGCAGTGTCAGTACGATTCTCGAAACAAATGCGCTCAAGCTCGACGTATCCGTCGCGAACAGCTCCAGCCTTGCCTGGACGGGCGGCGGCGGCAGCCTTTGGCAGCTTGGCGGCGCCCAACTCAACTGGACCGGCACAACGACGGGGGGCGCGGTGCAGGATTATCAAAATGGTGACATTGTATTCTTTGACGCGACGGCATCCAATCGCGACATATCCATCGAAACCGCCTCCGTGAATGTCGCTGGAATGACTGTCAGCGGCAATGCGGATTATAGTTTCGACGGCGGCGGCATCACGTCCACCGGAACTCTCGTCAAGTCGGGCGCGGGCCGTCTCTCGTTTAATAATACAGGCGGCAACAGCTTTGGCACGATAAGCCTTCGCCAGGGCGAATTGATAATATCGCGCGCGGATCAGCTTGGAAATCTCGGCTCCATCGACTCCGGCGCCGGTGCGTCAACCTTTGGCGGTGAGGGCGCCGCGCGAATCCTGATAAAAGGCGATGCCATATTTGACGGAACGGCTGGTTCGCAGCACATCGGAGCCAATGATACCACGATCCGGGATGTGGGTTTTCTGGTGGCCGATGGAAAATTGCTGACGATCAGGAATTCGGATTCAGGGAGCGCCGATGGCGGATTTTTCGGCGTGGGGGACAATACGGCGCTTGTCATGGGACCCGAGGTGGCAAACGGAACGGGACGCATCCTGTTTGAAAATAATTCCTCTTCGTCGGCAACGGTTGGCAAAGGCGGTGGAGTCATGTTTGTATCTGGAACCGCAAAAATCACCAACGCCACGTTTTTGGGTAATCAGGCCGTGCATGGCGGCGCATTTTCAACTGGAAACGCCAGCGCGGTGCTCACGTTGGACAACCCTGTGTTTATCAACAATACGGCGGATGCTTCCGGCGGCGCCATTTATAATTATGATGGCGTTGTAAACATAAACATCAGCAACACCGGCGTCACCACCTATGAGGGCAATACCGCGGCGGGCGCGGCTGATGGCGGCTTCCTTTATCAATCGTCCGCCAATGCCACTGTAAATCTTGATATTGCCAATGACGCCACCGTCATCATCGGCAGCGCCGCCGACGTCGCCAAGGACTCTCTGGCGAGTGCGTCGGCCTCTTCCAAATTCAATAAAACGGGGTTTGGCGCGCTCGTTCTTCATGGGGACAGCAGTGCGTATTCGGGAATCACGACCCTTGGCGCCGGCAGTATGTTTTTGGGCAATGCCTCCGCAAAGCTGGGCGGCACAGTCAATGCCGCCGCCGGCGTTCTCGTGGGCGGCCTTGGCGCCTATACAGGTGTGCTTTCATTGGCCACGGGCGGCACACTTCAAATCGGCATTGATTCCAATGTCCCTTCAATACTCGCGATCAATGATTTCAAGCTCGATGGAGGCGTACTCCTCTTTGACCTGTTTGACAGCGGCACGACGGACAAACTCGACATCACAAATCTCTCCTCGATTGGCGGCAGCCATACCATCGACGTGAGCAGTTACAAGAATGGCGATCACATCATCGCCACCATTGCGACGGGCGATATTAATACTCTCAAGAATAATGCCACTGTCACCATTGGCGGGCGCACGCAGGCCGGCGCGCGTCAAACGATGGTGTTGGAAGTGTCCGGCATCGATTTGATACTCTCCGGAACATCCGACATGTCGCGCAGCATGGCGTGGACCGGCGCCGGCAGCGTGAACACCGCTTGGGACACCGCGAATGAAAATTGGACCGATGGTGGCTCGATAACAACTTTCGCGGAAGGCGATCGCGTGACATTTGACGCGACATCTCCCGCGGCGACGCATGCCATCGATATTGCCGGTTCGCGCATCACCGTGTCGGACATGATTGTCGATGGAAATGCCGATTATGCTTTTACGGGCGCCGGCATCACGACCGACGCAAACAGCGTTGTTGCGGGCGTGCTCACGGGAGCGACTGGCAAACTCACCAAGGACGGCGCCGGCACGCTTACTCTCGCCAACACGACGGCCAACGATTTCAAGGGCGGCATCGAGTTCAAGGCGGGCGTCATCGCCCTCGCGTCCGCCGGGGCCTCGGGCACGGGCGGCATCAACATCGCAGGCGCAAACACAACCCTGCGGATGGCGGCCGCGGACCTTGTGCTGACCAATTCCATCGCGCTCAACGCCAACACCCTTCAGGTTGATACACAGGCCGGCAACGCCACGCTTGCCGGCATTATCAGCGGGGCGGGCGGCATCACGAAAATCGGCGGTGGCACCCTCGCGTTGAATGCCGCGAACACCTTCACCGGTGTCACGACACTCAGCGCGGGCGCGCTCGCCCTCGGCAACAACACTGCGCTTGGCGCGGCATCTGCCAAACTCGCGATCAACAACAACGACGCCACAATTATTCTTTCCGCCGCGGATCTTAATATCGTCAACGATGCCGACCTTGGCGCCGCGGCAAACACGCTCACGGTCGACACCCTCGCCAACACCGGCACGCTTGCCGGTGTCATCAGCGGCGCGGGTGCCCTTGCCAAGACCGGCGCGGGCACGCTTGCCCTGACCGGCTCGAATACTTTTGGCGGAAATCTTGCGATCAACGAAGGCGTTGTATCGGTCAATTCCAGCCACGCCCTTGGCCTTGGAAAACTGGCGGGCGCCGGCACGCTGGACGTTGCGACAGGCGGCGCCTTCGCGTTTGCATCCGGCGCTGCGGGCGGCGGATTTACGGGCATCGTTGCGGTGAACTCCGGCGGATTCACCCTCGATTCCAATGCGGCGGCTGTGCTCGCGGCGCCCACTGCAACACTCCGTGTCGATGCCGGTGCGGTTGCGGAAAAAGCATCTGGCAATCAGACCATCGGCGGACTCGCGCTCAACGGAGGCCGCGTCAACCTCGCCATGAACGGCATCACGCCCGACGGGCTTCTGACCGTGGGCGATCTTGACATCGGCGCGGGCAGCCAGGTTGGCGTCGATACCGCGCAGCTCCTTGCCGATCAAGCCAACCCCGCGGTCCCGCCGGCGCCCAACCTGCTCGATCAGGATGGCGCGACCACGATCAAGCTCATCGCCGCGACCAACGTCACGGGCGGCAATTCGGTTGCTCTCACGGGCGCTGACGGCGCCGCCATCGTTCCGCCTTCCCTTGCAAATATAAAACAGGGAGCCGACACGGTCGCGCAGGCATCCTACGCATATGCCGCCACGGTTATCAGCGACGGCTCCGGGGCCGGCAATGGCATCTACATGGGATACGGACTTTCGGAGATCGAAATCCTCGCGGACAAAATCCTCAATCTCGATGGAACCACGTCAGCAGACAAAACACTTTCGGCCAGGCTCGCAGGCACAGGCGGTCTTGGCATCAGCGGGGCCGTCATACTCGCCAACTCAGGCAACACCTATTCCGGCACGACCACCATCAACGCCGGCGGCACACTTAAGGGTGGTGTGGTCAACGCGTTTGCCCAAAGCGCCGCGGTCGACGTGAAGGCCGGCGCGACTCTTGATTTGGGAGGCTTTGCACAGACCGCGCAAAATCTCACCGGCGCCGGGTTTGTCAGTCTGGGCGCCGTGGCGCTCACGGCGCAAAATACCGCCGACAGCGTTTTTGCAGGCAATATTTCCGGCACAGGCAAACTTATAAAAATCGGCGCGGACAAACTCAGCCTCACCGGTGCCAATGATTTTGGTGGACTTGATATTGCCGCCGGCGCCGTGGGCGTCGGCAACGCGGCCGCGCTTGGCAATGGCGCCATTGCCGCCACGGGCACGGGAGCCAAAGTCGTCGCGGAGATTGATAATCTGGTGATTGTTAATACTATCAATCTTGGAACGAACGGCCTCATTGTCGATACGGCGGCGAATAATACAACTCTTGGCGGAATCATCACCGGCGACGGCGCGCTGACCCTGCAAGGCGCAGGCGTCGCAACGCTTTCAGGCGCGAATACTTTTGGCGGCGGACTCAGGGCCAATGCCGCCCGCGTGGTTGTCACGCGCACGGACGCCATTGGCACGGGAGTTGTTTCAATCGGTTCCACTTCTATATTGGAATTCCGTGGCATCGCGTCGGGCACCGTCACCAATGCCCTCACCGGCGGCGCGGTTGCGCTTGATAACAGTACGCTTTATTTCAAGGGATCAAATGCCCTGCTGAAACTCGACGTGGGCGGCGGCAGCCGCCTGACGGCGGGAAGCGTCGCCGCCTTGGGCGCCGGCAATTCCACGGTCACTGTCGCAAGCAATGGCGAAATCATTTTTGAGACACCCAATACCATTGCGAAAAACATGGTCGTGGACACAGGGGGTAAGCTCACCTTCAACAACTCCGGCACGGTTCCTATGTTGTATGTTTCCGGGACGGTCTCCCTTGCCGGCAGCTCCACGATTGCGCTCGGAACAATCGTATCCGGCAACACGGTGCTGATGCGCTCCATCGGAGGCGTTGTCAACAATGGTGTGATATTTGATCCCGGCGCCAACACGGAGTTGCTTGACTGGAACATTGCCTCCGATGGCGGTATTTCCGTCGCCGTGATTCAGCGCGCCGCCAATCCCGGCAAGGACATCGCCGCGACATACGATGCCATGAGCGCGGCAACCGGGGCCGTCTATACCCGGCTTTCCGAAAGTTTCCTCATGAATCTTGTCGGTGAACAATCCGGCGGTCCTGCAAACAGCGCCTGGATAAAGGGTGTCGGCACATTTGGAAATTATAATGCCGATGCCGGCAGGATCGGTTATACAAGCGATGCCCGCGGGGTGATGGCAGGCTACGACAGGAAAGTGTCGGACAAACTGTTTGCCGGCGGTTATATTGGTTATCTTTCCTCGAAGCTCAGTACGGACCGTTCTGATACTGACATTACATATCCCTATGCCGGCGCATATGGCGCCATCCGGCAGGGCGGCGCATATTTGGCGGCTGACATCATGTTCGGCATGGCTGATGCGGATACCACGCGCTATGAATATACCGGCTATGCCAGCGGTTCCTACAAGGCCAGTACCATTGCCGGCAGCCTCGAACTGGGGACGGTGCTTGGCGTGTGGGACCGCGGCGCAATCAAGCCCGCCGTGGCCCTGCATTACATGGATTATTCCCATCGTGACCACAAGGAGAGCGGCGTCGGTTCCGTCAATATCGACAATCTTGATGACAGCCGCCTTGAAAGCCTGCTCGGCGTGCAAATCTCCCAAGGATTTGACATGCCCTGGAACCGGTCCGCCACGTTCGACATGCGCATGGGGTGGCGGGCCGCCCTGAAGGACGCGCCCCTTGATGTTTCGGGTGAATTCACGGCGGATGGCGAGCGCTTCACCATTCAAGGGGACATCTATAATCGCAACAGCCTGATGCTAGGTCTTGGGCTTCGTTGCAGCATGACGGACAAGTCGGACTTCGCCCTGGCCTACGACTATGAAATGGGCCGCGATTTCGACCGCCACAATATCAGCGCCACCATCCGCTTCACATGGTAGGGCAACGTCAAACCACTCGTAAACCGCTCGCAAACCGCTCGCAAAGCATCGTTTTTATTATCTTAACTTAAAGAATCCTAATATGAAAAACATCCCCATATTTCACAGATGGCATGTTGCACTCAGCTCTCTTTTTATTGCCGCTGGATGTGCCTCTTTCATTTCCACGATTGCGTTCGCGGAAACGATTACCACCAGCACGACAATCACCATTGCCGGTGACACGGCGCAACCGTTGCAGGTGCCCTCAGGATCAATTGTGCGTTATGATATTGCCGACGATGCGACACTCACGTTTGTGCGAACCGGCACCTATGTCGGGCAGAGCGGCGGGGCGTTGCTGATAGGTGCGAATGCATCGTTGATCATCGGTCCCGCTGATTCGACGGGGCAGGTGATATTTGAAAACAGCAGTGTGACCGTGCATGGAGGCGCCATCTACATGGGATCAGTCAACTCATATTTGGAGATTACAAATGGGATTTTCAGAAACAATCGCAACGGCAACACACCCAATTCCGGCGTGGCGGGTGCCATTATGAACACACAGGCCACCGGTCTTATCAAATTGACCGATGTGGTGTTTGACGGAAACCACAGTTACGGAAACACAGGCGTCATGCGCGTCACCGGCACATTGCAGATGACGGGAGGCGGGTTTTATGACAATTGGGCTGCCGGCGATCATACCGGCGCTTTGCACATGAACGGCGCAACCGCGCTCGTGTTGTTAACCAATCTGACTTTTGACGGGAATCACGCCCGAAGCACCGGCGGCGCCATGTCACCTTCCAGCGGCACGGCAATCCTGACCAATGTTGTTTTCACGAATAACTGGGCGGGGGTGCAGGGTGGCGCCGTGCGGACAAATCACGGCGCCACGGGAAAACTCGTGTTCGCCATGACCGAGGCCGGCGGCACCAACAGCTATTTGTATTCCGGCAATTTTGCGAGCGGACAGGGCGCCGGATTTCTTCTGGACGCTGATCCCCAGGTGATCAACAACGCGCCCGCGTTTGCCCCTCATGCGAGGGGCGGTGGTTTTTATCAGGCGGCGGGCGCGGGCATCGGGGAATTTAATATTGATGGCGGTGTCACGCTGACCATTGGCACTCCCGATGCCGTGGATAGGAATTATGACACGATCGCGAGTTCCACAAACAATGCAAAACTCGCCAAGACGGGGGGCGGCGACTTGGTGTTGAATGCCGATAATTCGTACTTCTCCGGCACCACCTATGTTCAAAGCGGCCGTTTGCTGCTGGGCAATGATGAGGCCAGATATGGCGGTGATATATACGTGGATGCAGGAGCCGCGTTTGGCGGTTCCGGCACGGTGACCACACATTTCTATGACGACGCAATCGCGCCCACTGCCGTAACCGCCGTGGCAGGTTCCATTCTTCAAGTGGGCGTTTCGGATCGGGCTACGGAAGGTCTGACGATTGATGGCGCGCTGACACTGGCCGATGCGACAGTGTCTTACGTTGCATTCGGCGGCACGCATGCGGCGCAATTGGATGTATTGGGAGCGTTGTCGGTCAGCGGGGCCAATATCATCAATTTACAATCCTTTGTAAGCGGTACTTATAATCTGGGCAGCGTTGCGGCCACATTGTATAATACCTACGGGGCAAGCCTCTCGGTAAATGGAGGTCTGATTGTTGCCGGGGGGCGTCATGGCGCCACCGCGGGCGGCACACCTGCCGATTTGCAGGTTGTGATAAATGTCGACAAAGCACGCGCCATGAAGTGGACGGGCGCCGCCGGTTCGGATTGGAATTCGCAAGACAGCAACTGGGAATCGCAATTGGATTCAACCATCACAAAGTTTGCCGCGGGCGATTTGGTGGAGTTTGATACTAACAGCCTTGGCAACACGACCGTAGTGATTGACAGCAGCATGCCCGTGGTGGGCATCGGGATTCTGGGGTCCAATACGATAACATTTTCCGGAGCCGGTTCAATTCAAGCGTCACCCTACAGGGAAGGCGATGAGGCCGAGGCTGCCGTGATGGCGGGACTCGGAAAACTTGTGAAGAATGGGCTGGGGACAATTATTTTTGACAATGGAAACAATGAGTTCAAAGGCGGCCTGGATATCGTTGATGGGGGTGATATTGTGTTTGCCCGCGCAGGCCAGTTGGAAACCGGCCCATCAGGAATACGATTCATGCAGTCAGCGACATTGACTGCGCTCGGTGATGGACAACTTGTGAGTCCCCTTGCCATTGATCCTGACAAGACGGCTGAAATTGTAACGCCGGAAGCCGTTGCATTTCAGATTAACGGGGCAATCTCGGGTGGTCATTTAAAGAAATCAGGAGCGGGAACACTGGTATTGGCCTCGGAAAATACACATGGGGCCACCATTCTCAACTCCGGCACCTTGCGGTTGCTGCATGGCAGGGCGCTTGGAAATGGCGCCCTTGAAATTGCATCAAACGACACGACATTGGAGGTCACTGGCGGACTGGGCATCGACAATGCCGTGAACACGGGCGGAAAAACGCTGGAATTGGTCATCATGGGAGGTGGAAGCAATGCAACCACTTTTTCCGGGAATTTTTATGGCGCCGGCATTTTGTCTGTTTCAGGCACATCGTCCTTGTTGTTTTCCGGAAGCAGCAATCTTTCGGGTTTTATCATATCTCCAAACGCAATGCTCACGCCCGCCGGCAATCATGCGCTCGGCGGTCCCAATTCCAGCGTCGTCATGCAACCTGGCTCAGTCCTCAATCTTGGTTACGCCGAGGTTTATGCGAAGAATCTGGAGGTTGATGCAGGCACATTGAAGATTAACAGCTTTGCCTTGGGAACTCCACTTTTGAATATAAGCGGCACGTTTGCCTTGAAAAACAATACTGTCATCGAATTGGGGGCAAAAGTGCCGTCTGGTGGATATACCCTGGCCAAAGCATCGGTCTTTGATGGTGTCTCGGGCATAGATTTTACCGTGGCGCCCGGAACCAATACCCAATATGGTTATGACATCGGATTTGATAATGCACAGGGAACTCTAAACATACTGGTGATCAAGCCGGATGTTAACCCAAGCAAGGATATTGTTTCCGCGTTTGATGGCATGGGTGTAATCATGGGGGCGGTAAATTCGCGCATAACCGAGAGCTTCCTTTCTCCTCTCACTGAAGGCCGGCAGGAGGGCCGGACTCATGATTATTGGGTGAAGGGGTTG
Organism: Opitutaceae bacterium; assembly: GCA_031263125.1. Lineage (GTDB taxonomy): Bacteria > Verrucomicrobiota > Verrucomicrobiia > Opitutales > Opitutaceae > Ereboglobus. Next base: position 15,026 of record JAISGL010000230.1, read on the forward strand.
GGAACATTTTCCAGTTATAAGGGCGATGAAATGAATGTCGGATTCAGGGATCAAACCTATGGCATTTGCACAGGCTATGACCGGGAGTTTTTCGACTGGTTCCTGGGGGGGCTTTATGCAGGCTGCGCCCATGGCACGATTTATACGGATTATGATGTCTCGCATACGGCTTCCGACACACTCTTTGCCGGCGTTTATGGAAGCGCGGTCTTCGGACGTTTTTATGCTTCCGCGGACATCATGCTGGGATCTTTGGCCGCGGATTCAAAGCGTCTTGAGGGAGAGGCCAGTGCCTTGGGTGAATACCGCACCACCGTCTTTGGCGCGTCAGGAGAACTTGGATACAAGTTGCTCGCGTGGAGCAACGGCGGCATCACGCCTTCGGTATCGCTTCACTACATGGATTACCGTTTCAGGGATCACTACGAATCCGGGCCGGGCGCCATGTTTTTGGACGATTTTAACACCAGTATATTGCAAGGTTTTGCCAGCGTGACGACAAACTACGGGTTCACAACACCGTGGGGCAAGGCTGCCATGTTTGATATATTGTGCGGATACCGTTTTAATTTGAAAGATTATGCATCGACGCTCAGCGGGGCGTTTGCAACGGACCTGACCAACAGCTTCCATATGCAAACCAGGGATTATTCCGACAATTCCCTCGTCGCCGGGCTGGCCGTGCGCATGGTTCTCACAAAGCGGACAACACTGGCGTTCACCTATGATTACGAAACTTCCAGGACGCATGATCGCAATACGGTCAGCGCGAATGTCTGCTGGTCGTGGTAACTTATTATTAAATAAATATATACATTAAACAATCAATCCTTTTCCCCATGATACATAAAGAAACATTCCGAGGAATTTCCGCGCTGCGTTCGATGGCGGTGATGGTGGCTTTGATACTTGCGTCCGCCAGCCAGGCCCAAGGTCAGGCCAAAGAAGAGACCGCCACTGGTTTTCTGGAAGGCCGTGTCTTCAATGCGGCCACTGAAACGGCGCTCGAATCCGCCAGGGTGACCGTGGAGGGAACCAGCATCTTCGCGGTGACTGATGGCATTGGTTATTATCACATCGGCCCAATCCCTGCTGGCGAGAAGCGACTGGTGGTTACCTACACGGGTTTTCGCCAAAGCACGGGCACGGTGGTCGTGGAGTCCGGCAAGACGGTGCAAAAGGATTTTGACCTGCGGGTGCCTCATGAAGGCGCCTCCGTCTCAACGGACGATGAAATAGTGCAATTGGAAAAATATACCGTGGTTTCCGACCGTGCATTAAGCGCCCAGGCCATCGCTCTCAATGAGCGCAAGGAGGCGGGAAATATCAAGAATGTTGTTGCCATTGATGAATACGGTTATCTGGGGGACGAAAACGTCGGTGAATTTTTGCGCTATTTGCCCGGTGTGGCCATTGATGAGAGTGGCGATACTCCGGACGGAGTCATGCTGCGTGGCTTTCCATCCGCGAATACCAATATTCGTCTGGATGGATCTGACATTGCATCGGCCACGGGCAGCCGCACGCAATCACTGTTGAGCGTTCCCATGGGCAATGTGAGCCGCATCGAAGTGACCAAGGTTCCCACGCCTGATATGCCGGCAACCGGATTGGGCGGTTCCATAAATTTGATAAGTTCAAGCGGTTTCATCCGGCGCACGGCAAGGCTCGACTATAGTGTTTATTATACAATGCTTAACAGCAACCTTGGCATCGAAGGTGGTTCACCGGGACCCATACCGAGCCTGAGTCCGAAATTTCAACAACCTTCATTCTCATTGTCCTATGTGCTTCCGGTCAGCAGGAGGCTTGCCCTTACCGCGAGCTTTACACGCACATGGAGAAATCAACCCATGGATGAGGACAGAAATGACACGCAGGCGGATTGGAATTTGGTTTCCAACTACCAGCGTCAGAGCACATGGATGGCGCTCGCTCATTTGTATAAAACCTGGACGGCCCAGATCGGGGCTGCGTGGCGCGTGTCCCGCAGCGGAATGCTGGAATTTGGCATGCAACAGCGGCACTTTGAACACGAACTGCTGCGCTTGAACATCAGTTTGAATTACGGTGGCGGGGCCACGGGCGATCAGTATTATTCACAGGGTTCGGCCTCATCGAATGGCACAATATTGCAAAGTAGCGGACCAAACAGGCAGACCGGCACGGACACCACGCATTCCAGCATCAAGTATACGCATTCCTGGACAAGATGGAAATTGGAAATGGCCGGGTCATGGTCATATAACAAGTATTTCCAGTATGATATCAGCAGGGGCTACTTCAATTCCGCCCCCGCGCGCATTCAAAATGCGGAAATTCGCGGGGAAGGCATTGGCGACCGGGACCTTTTGATACCCTCGCGTTTCTCGGCCAGGAAGGCGGGCGTGCCAATAGACATATATAGCGGGGATAATTATGTCATCGGACAGCCCAACTCGACCGAACAGACGGGTGAAAATAACAGATACATGGGCAGGATCGATTTTTCGCGTGATATGAATTGGAGGAACGTGACGGCTTCCATTAAAATTGGAGGGCTTTATGATATTCAACAATTTGAATATAAACCCAGTTACAGTACCTGGACGTTTACACCCGTGGGCGTTGCAAATATTGCCTCAAACTTTGATGTTTTTGATCAAAATTTCAATTTGCACGGGGCGCCAGCGTTTGCAGGCGGACAATTGGATTGGATCAATGTTAAAAAATTATATCAACTTTACGTGGAAAAACCGGAATGGTTTGTCTTGGATGAAAGCACGACGCACATTAATAATGCACAGAATAATAGAAAGTTCAGTGAAAGCATTACGGCAGGGTATCTTCGTTGGGATATGCGGCTGTTTTCCAATAAATTATGGATTATCGCCGGGGCCAGATATGAGCGCACGGATGATGAGGCCTGGGGCATGCTTAATGATCCCAACGCCATATATGAGCGAAATGATGATGGCAGCATCAGCAGGGGGGCGGATTTGCAGCCTGTTCTGAAACCTGAGGCAAACACCGCCTTGAATCGCACAAAGATGCAGTACCAAGCCCGTGGAGCGCACACTAATAAACATTATGCGGACTTATACCCAAGCGTTAATATATCGTATACCATAACCCCAAATGTCATACTCAGGGCGGCGTACGCGCGCACAATCGGACGCCCGAACCTGAGCTATATTGTTCCGGGAACAACCATAAACTCAATCGGTGACACTGAACATATCATTAATGTGAATAATCCGAATTTGAAACCCTGGACGGCCAACGGTTATGATTTGTCGTTGGAATTTTACGGGATAAAGGACGGGCATGGTTCGATTGGCGTTTTTCAGAAAAACATTAAAAACTTTTTTGGCATTATGGAGGAATATGCAACTCCGGACACCGCGGGAAAATATGGTTTTGGCTGGAGTCCAGACTTTGATGAAGGCTCGTATATCGTTCGAACCAGGCACAATGCCGGTGATGCCAAAATAACAGGCTACGAATTTACCTGGACGCAAAAATTAACGTTTCTGCCGCATTGGGCCAGGGGAATCAGGGTGTTTTTTAACGCCACAAAGTTGGAGTTGTCCGGTTCCAATACGGCTGATTTTGCAGGATACGCGCCTGAAAATTACTCCGGCGGCATGGATTTCGTGCGATCTCGTTATCAGGTTAAATTGGGAATCACATATCAGGCGGAAACGAAGGGATCAATGGTTGCTGTCAGCGATGCAAACGGAATCCCGGAGGGAACCTATAATTATAGAGGTGAGGCATTTAAAATGCGATTGAATGCCGAATACAGCATTTCCAAGAAATTTACTTTATACACTTCAATCATGAATATCGAGCCGGGAGGCAATATTACAATAAATCGCCGCTATGCATCCGGGTCCCCGGAATACGTCAAGGATTATCGGCGTCAGGACCTGGGCATGACAATCACAGTGGGCGTCAAGGGCACATTTTGAAAATCCCATGATACGAAAAAAGTATTTCTTGTTTGCTTTTGTTGCAACTGTTCTGGGTTGCATGCTTCATGCGCTTCCCGATGCCAATGATGCGTTTTTTGAGAAGGAGAATCTTTTTGAGGTTGATGATACCTATAAGTCGATTCGAATTCCTTGCATACTGGCGCTGCCGGATGATACGGTTCTTGCGATAACTTCGGCGCGGAGCGTGCCTTCGGACTGGGCGGTCATACGGCTGCTCATGCGGCGGAGCACTGATGGCGGGAAAACTTGGGAGACGCCTGTCGTGCTGGCCGAGGATGGAAAGAATGTCGTCGATAATCCCGTGGCGATTTGGGACGCGCAGTCGAAAGTCGTTCATTTTTTATACCAGACAAATTATGAGCGGGTGTGGTACATGCAAAGTTCGGACAGCGGGAAAACATTTGGCAGGCCGGTGGAGATCACGCAGCAACTCACCGCGTTTCATAAGTATTACAAGTGGAATGTAATCGCACCGGGACCGGGACATGGGATTCAGATGAAGAATGGACGGATTGTCGTGCCTGTCTGGCTTTGCATTGGAGCGTTGAACAAATCCGGGCATGGACGGTCGCATCGTCCCTCGGTGACTTCTGTCATTTATAGCGACGACAATGGAAAGACCTGGCAGTGCGGTGACATATTGCCGGATACTTTTAAAAATATGAATGAAACGGTGGCAGTGGAGGCGGATGACGGTGGCGTATGGCTCTACATTCGCAATGAAGATCCCGCTCACCGGAAGGCGATTGCTTATAGCAAGGATGGCGCGACAAACTGGACGGAGCCGAAGCTGGTGCCGGAGCTTTATACGCCGATTTGCTTTGCAAGCGTGCTTCGGATTTCCGGCAGGCCGGGGAAAAGTCGCATCCTGTTTTGCAATCCGAACAGCTCGACAAAAACAAAACCACAGGTCAAATGGGGCGGGCGCACCAGGGAAAATCTGACCGTGCGGCTGTCTTACGATGAGGGCAAAACGTGGCCCGTGTCCAAGGTGATTGAGCCGGGGCGGAGCAGCTATTCCGACATGACGTTGCTCCCCGACGGCACGATCCTTTGCATGTATGAGCATGGATTCAATCCCGATAACATTTATAATACACGCTACATGACAGTGGCCCGATTCAATCTGGAATGGCTGACGGATGCCGGGGATTCCTTGAAGAAATGAAATGGCTTTGCCGGGGGCGCATCATGGTCTGCTTAGAAGACATTTGGATTTTTGTTTCCTTGCGGGCATTCATCCCATAAGGAGCGACGATTGAATAAAAAATCATGAAACATAAAATATGCATAATAGTCATCCTTGTTCTCACATCTTTTGTTTTGCGGGCGGCTGAGCCGGGCTGGTCGTTCATGGGGAAGACCCCGTTGTTTGAGGCGGTCAAGGGGGGCAAATATCAGTCGATTCGCATCCCCTGTCTTCTTGCTTTGCCCGATGACACGGTGATCGCCGTGGCGGCGGGGCGGAGCCGGGTGTCCGACTGGGCTGATATTGACATGATCATGAGGCGCAGCACGGATGGCGGAAAAACGTGGGGGCCGGTGAAGGTGCTGGTGGATGCCGGGACGGATGTCGCGGATAATCCGGTGTTGATTTGGGATCGCGATACAAGGGTGGTGCATTTTCTCCACCAGATTGATTATGCGCGCATTTATCACATGGTGAGCAAGGATGGCGGGAAGACATTTGCGAAGGGTGTCGACATTACCCCGCAGCTCGCCGCGTTTAAGGAGAAATACAACTGGGGCGTCATCGCGCCGGGGCCGGGACATGGGATTCAGATGAAGAATGGCCGGATTGTCGTCCCTGTCTGGCTCGCCGACGGCAAACCGCTCATGAAAGGTCCCGATGCCGGTCGGGGGCGTTCGCACGGTCCGTCGCGCGTCTCGGTGATCTACAGCGACGACCACGGGAAAACGTGGCGTTGCGGGGATTTTCTGCCGCAAGTTTTTAATAATATGAATGAAACCACCGCCGCGGAATCGGATGATGGCGGCGTGATTTTTATAACCCGCAGTAATCAGTATTATAAATTGATCAGCCGCAGTCCCGATGGCGTTGTCAACTGGTCGGCGCCGGAAATCAACAGGGATTTGTACACGCCGATTTGTTTTGGCAGTTCCTTGCGCATTTCCGCGCCGCCGGACAGGAGCCGCATTCTTTTCTGCAATCCCGACAGCCGGTTGAACCCGAAGCCAAACAAGTCCGGCAATGGGCGCGCACGTGAGAACCTTACGATAAAGCTCAGTTATGATGATGGCAAAACATGGCCGGTTTCCAAGGCGATTGAACCGGAATACAGTTCATACTCGGATTTGGCAATGTTGTCCGACGGCACGCTGCTTTGCCTTTATGAAAATGGAAACAAATACGTAACCCTGGCGCGGTTTAATCTGGAGTGGGTGACGGACAGGAAGGACACACTGGCAAAATAAGCCCTCCTGTATTATAAACTGATGTTCGGAGATTAAAGACAGGGCGTGCGCATGCTCTTTACCATTTCAAATAAAAGCCGTGGCGCTCCGCGATGGTCTAATCTTTACACCATTCGCTTGGTGTTGGGAAAAACACCCGGAACGGTTCCCTTTGACAAAAGGCTCCTTCTCCTCCGATTACTTAAAAAATGACATTCACTAAAAAAATTTTCCTCATTATCAGCGGCTTTATAAGTCTCGGCGTCGCCACGGCGGCGATGGGCCGCGCTTCGGTTCCGGTGCGGGAAACGCCCGCGGTTAATTGGACGCAGCTTCCGTCGATTCCCGACAAGGAAGGCTTTGCGGGCAGTTATGGCGGCGTCGCGGGCGGGGCGCTGGTCATCGCGGGCGGGGCGAATTTCCCGGATGCGCGCCCGTGGGAAGGCGGCGTGAAGACGTGGTATGACAAGGTGTTCGTGCTTGAGTCCGGCGCGACGGAATGGCGTGCGGAAGGCCGTTTGCCAAAGGCGTCGGGTTACGGTTTGTCGCTGCCGTGGAAGGACGGTTTTCTTATTATCGGCGGCGGCGATGCGAGGGCGAATTTCAAAAGCGTGTGGCAGGTCACGCGTCCCGCCGGCGGGGGTGTGACGTTCGCCGCGCTTCCTGATTTGCCGCGCGCGCTGGCGATGCAGGCGGGCGCCGTCGTGAAGAATTATGTGTACGTGGCGGGCGGCTTGGAAACGCCCGTGATCAACGAAGCGGCCAATGTTTTATACCGGCTCAACATGAATAATACGGCGGCGGGCTGGGAGACGTTGGAGCCGTGTCCGGGCGGCGCGCGTTTTCTTGCGACGGCGGGCGCCGTGGGCGAGACGTTTTATATTTTTGGCGGCGCGCGTCCCGACGGTTCGCAGGCGAAACGTGTGTGGCTGACGGACGCGTGGTCGTATCATCCCGAGTTTGGCTGGAAACAACTCGCCGATCTGCCGCATCCGGTCGTGGCTCCGCCTTCGCCCGCGATGCCGGTGGGCCAGACGCATTTGTTTTTGCTGGGCGGCGATGATGGCGCGCAGATTGGCATCACCGATCCGGGAAAACACATGGGGTTTCCGCGTGCGATGCTCGCATACCACACGATTACAAACACATGGACAAACATGGGCGACGTTCCGTTTTCGCTCGTGACAACCACACTGGTCCCGTGGGACGGCGGTTTTGTCGTGACGGGCGGGGAACGCATGCCGGGCATTCGCTCCACCGAGGTGTGGCAGGCGACGGTCATCGTGACAAAGGCGGCGTTTGGCTGGATCAACTATGCCGCGCTTGTAGCCTATCTGCTCGGCATGGTCGGCATCGGCTGGATGTGTACAAAGCGTAATAAAAGCACCGACGACTATTTCAAGGCGGGCGGACGCATTCCGTGGTGGGCGGCGGGCATTGCGATTTATGCAACGATGCTCAGTTCGCTCACGTTCATGGCGATTCCGGCCAAAGCCTACGCGACGGACTGGACGTATTTTTGGGCGAATGTGCCGATCTTTTTAATAGCGCCCGTTTTGATCGCCGTATATTTGCCATTTTTCCGGCGGCTGAACGTCACCTCGGCCTATGAATATCTTGAAAAACGCTTCAGCCTGCCCGTGCGCCTGTACGGCAGCGCGGCGTTTATATTATTCCAGGTGGGCCGGCAGGCGATTGTGTTGCTGCTGCCGTCCATCGCGCTCGCGACGGTGAGCGATCTGAACGTGAGCACGTGCATTGTATTGATGGGTTTCCTTTGCGTGTTATATACGGTGATGGGCGGCATGGAGGCGGTGATCTGGACGGATGTCGCGCAGACGTTCGTATTGATAGGCGCGGCGCTGGTGAGCTTTTTGCTGATAGCATTCGGCACCGAGGGCGGTATTTCGGGACTGTGGGCGACCGCCGTGGCGAACAACAAATTCCACATGTTCAATTTCACGTGGAGTCCGACCACGGCGGCGAATGCCTTCTGGGTTGTTTTTATAGGAAATATATTCGCGCAACTCGTGCCCTATACGAGCGACCAGGCCGTCGTGCAACGCTACATGACGACGGACAGCGAGAAAAAGGCCGCCGGCTCAATCTGGTTTAACGCCGTGCTGGCGATACCGTCGGGCATACTGTTTTTCCTCATCGGCACTGCGTTGTTTGTATTTTATAAATCACATCCCGCGGCGCTTGATCCTTCTCAGGCGACCGATGCCATATTCCCCGCGTTTATTGTGCAAAACCTGCCCGTCGGGATCGCCGGATTGGTGATCGCCGGCATTTTTGCGGCGGCGCAATCCACGGTGTCGGGCAGCCTGAACAGCGTCGTGACGGCAATCATGACCGACTTCTACGGCCGCCTGGGCGGCAAGGCCAAGGATGCCGCGGCACTGCGCCTGGCGCGCATACTCACGGCGCTGCTCGGCGTGTTCGCGACCGTGTGCGCGCTCGTGCTCGCCAAGCTCAACCTTGCCTCGCTCTGGGATGCGTACAGCAGCCTGGTCGGGCTTGCGGCGAGCGGCCTCGCGGGACTGTTTGCGCTCGGCATTTTCACAAAACGCGCCAGCGGCCTGAGCGCGCTGATCGGCGCGGTCGCGAGCATTGCGGTGCTTTATTATGTGCAGCGCCACACCAATCTTCACTTCTTCCTCTATGCGGGAATCGGAATGCTCACCTGTTTCTTTGCGGGCTGGATCGCCAGCATCGTGCTGCCGTCCAAAAAGAACATAGACGGGCTGACGTTCCGAACTCTGAAAAAATAATAGCCGTCACCACCAAGCGCACAAACCAATCCTGACAAAACAGTTTTTATAAAATGAAAATCACCGCGGTAAAATGTCTGCTTTTATCCGCCCCGTATGCGATACCGGGCGACCTTGAGCGCGAGTTTTGTTTTGCGGATGGATATCGCACCATCTCCGTCATCAAGATTGAAACCGACGGGGGACTCTATGGTTTGGGTGAAACGTATATTGGCGTTTTTGCGCCCGAGGCCACGCAGGCAATCGTGCGGCAGCTTGAGGTCGATCTGATCGGACGTGACCCGATGGATACCGCGGGCATCTCGAATATATTAAAACTTGCAATCTATTATTGGGGCCGATTCGGCATGTCGGCGAGTGTCGCCGGCGGCATCGAAATGGCGTTGTGGGACATCAAGGGCAAGGCGCTCGGCGTTCCCGTGTATCAACTGCTTGGCGGCAAGGTTCACGATCACATTCCCGCGTATGCGAGCGGCGGCAACAACAAGCCCTTTCCCGAATTAAAGGCCGAGATGCAGGAATATCAACGCCTCGGATTCGGCGCGGTGAAAATACGCATCAATTATCTGGAGCCGCGCGAGATTGTCGAAAAAGTCGCCCTCTGCCGCGAGGTGCTGGGGAAGGGGACCGGACTCGGCGTGGATGCCTGCCAGGGTGTGAATCCCAAGGCGTGGAATTACAAGGAAGCCGTCGGCATCGTTCGCTCACTGGAACCGTACAATCTGCTCTTTGTCGAGGAGCCGTGCGAGGTCACCGATTATAAAGGCTTCGCAAAAATCCGCGCCGAAACGGAGTGCGTGATAGCGGGCGGCGAGACGGTTTCCAGTTTGATGGAGGCGGAAAATTATCTCGAAGCCGGTGCGCTCGATTTGTTCCAGCCGGACGCCGCGCTCATCGGCGGCATAAGCGCGTTCCGCCGTGTCGCGCAAATGTGCGAGCGCAAATGTATAAAAATCGCAGTGCATACGTGGGCGGGCGGCGTCGGCATCATGGGGAATTATCATGCGGCGTTTGCCTCGCCGAATTGCACGATTCTCGAATTGCCGAACAACCCGTATCCGCTACGGGAAGAGTTCCTCGTGAAGCCGCTCACGCTTGTCAATGGCGGCATCAATGCGCCGATGGAACCCGGTCTTGGTGTGACGTTGCCGGAGGATGTCGAGAAGCGTTATCCATATCGGCCGGGATCATTTTACAGCACGGTTGGCTATCCCAAAAAGAACCTCGCTTCATTGAAAAAATAACATGTCTGAAAAACTCAAATTATTTTGCAGTCACGATGCTTTTTTTGGCGATGCGGCGCCGCGCGCCCGTTTTGAAAAAGTCTGCGGCGAACTCGGCGTGGATTTGCAGTGGTTTCCCCAAAACGCGCCGGAAGCGGAGGCGCGCGCCGCGCTTGACCGGAGCGACATCGCCATCGGCTGGCCCGCCCCCAAGTGGGTTTTGGAAAGCAAGCTCGCTTATTTCCAATGCGGCAGCACCGGTTATGAGAAATATATTGGCAAGGGGCTTGAAACAAAGCCGCATTTTATAATGTGCAATTCCGCCGGCACCATGTCCGTGCCAGTGGCGGAGCACGGCGTCGCCATGATGCTGGCTGGCACGCGCAATCTGCACCGGCACGCGGTCGACACGGTGAACAGGCACTTCGAGCGCCAGCCGCCTTATCGCGAGGTGTTTGGCGCGACCGCCTGCGTTTGCGGACTCGGGCGCATCGGTTCCGAGGTCGCGCGTATTTGTCATGGGCTTGGCATGGAAGTGATCGGCGTGGACGTCATCAAATCGCACACAATCGCAAAGAAAATTTTCCCGCTCGAACAACTCACGCAAGCCGTCGCCAAAGCCGACCATGTATTCATAACACTCCCACTCACGGAACAAACCACGGGGTGTTTTAATAAAAAAGTATTCGACGCCATGCGCCCCGGAACCTGCCTCTATGCGCTGGCTCGCGGTGCGCATTATGTAATCGACGACGTGGTCGGGGCGTTGAAAAACGGCCAGCTGGGTTTTGCCGGTCTCGATGTGTTCACCGAGGAGCCGCTCAACCCGGACAGCCCGCTCTGGACCGCGCCGAACTGTCTTATCACACCGCATTGCAGCGGGCGCTCCGTGCGCGAACATGAACGCCTGGCCGACCTCGTCATCGAAAACATCAAACGTTTCAAGGCAGACCAGCCGCTCTTGAATACCGTCATGAAGACTCCCTGATTTCACTTTTTTAAAATGTTTTTCCTATTATTTTCAGTGGCTCCTCAAGCCGGAGGCTTGAAAGAGATTAGCCGGTGGTTGACGGAGCGCGGCAGCGCGGAGATGGCATCGCCGCAGGCGATGGCCCGAAGGGCTGGCCATGACCGGGTGCCCGCTTTAGCGGGCGGGCATGGCCACAACGAGGC